>CALDPJ010000060.1 GCA_937911795.1 uncultured Flavobacteriales bacterium
CTCTTCAAACAAATCAAACCTAAAACTTTGAGCCTCAGCGTCTTTGTGGCAAAAAAACACACGGGGAAATTCAATTTATAAATCTTCTTATTCCACTCTTCATAACCGGAACATTAAAATTAATCAAGTATCCGAGTCTTTTGTCTAATAATTTTAGATGTGAGATAATTTGCGCCTCCCATACAGGATTTACAGTTTCAATAGCTTTGATTTCAACAATTATTGAATCGTTAATCAGTAGATCCAACCTTAATCCTTCATTAAATATGATTCCATCATAATGAATAGCAATATCCAGTTGTCTCTGCACTTCGAATCCCCTTTTTTCCAGTTCGTACTGAAGACAGATTTCATATACCTTTTCAAGCAATCCTGGTCCTAGTTTTTTATGGATTTTGATGCAGCAATCAACAATGTTCCTTCCTATTTCTTCTTCAAATTCTGAGGGCTTCATTGAAATGGATTATTGGTTTGAAGTAAAACTAAAAATACTTTCTGACTTCATTATCAATAACGTGAGGTTAATTGTTGTCCTCTGCCACGTCCTCTGCCACCAAGGCGCGAAGGCACGAAGCATCCTTATAATGATCGTCCTAAGCTTTGGGCCTTAGGTCTTTGTGGCTAAAAAACTCTGCCACCAAAGGCGCGAAGACACGAAGCATCCAAATCTATGTATCCTAAACTTTGAGCCTTCGCGTCTTTGTGGCTATTACGCAATCATCTTCACCGTTTTCAAAATCCCCAAAAAACGGGCATATTTGCAGTACGTTTTACTAAACCCGTACGATGGCACGCGTCACTACCCTGAGCGAATTTATCATTCAACGTCAAAATGACTTTCAATACGCCACCGGCGAGCTGTCGCGGTTGCTGAGCGCACTGCGCCTGGCGGCCAAAGTAGTAAACCGCGAAGTAAATAAAGCCGGCCTCACCGAAGACATCCTCGGTGCAAGCGGCAATGAAAATGTGCAGGGCGAAGAACAGCAGAAACTGGACATTTACGCCAACAACCAGTTTATCCAGGCACTGCGTGCCCAACGCGAAGTTTGCGGCATCGGCTCCGAAGAAAACGACGACATCATTGTTTTTGACGATACCGCCGGCAACGACGGACACTATGTAGTGCTGATGGATCCGCTCGACGGCTCATCCAACATCGACGTGAACGTGTCGATCGGAACGCTGTTTTCAATTTACCGCCGCGTTTCTCCCCGGGGAACCTGCGCGGTGCTCGAAGATTTTCTACAGCCCGGAACAGAACAGGTCGCCGCGGGTTATATCATCTACGGCTCTTCCACCATGCTTGTCTACACCACCGGAAACGGCGTCAACGGTTTTACACTCGATCCTTCAATCGGTGTGTTCTGTCTGTCGCATCCGAATATGAAATTCCCGGAATCGGGAAATATTTATTCGGTGAACGAAGGATATTACCAGAACTTCAAACCCGGAGTGAAAGCCTACATCGACTGGTGTAAAGAAACCGATCCGACAACAAACCGGCCGTACACCTCGCGCTACATCGGATCGCTGGTGTCCGATTTTCACCGGAACCTGATCAAGGGCGGCGTGTATCTTTATCCCGCCACGAAGCACAAACCGGACGGAAAACTGCGGTTGTTGTACGAAAATAATCCACTTGCCTTTATCGCCGAGCAGGCCGGCGGAAAAGCAACTACCGGAACCAAAAGAATTCTGGACATCAAGCCCGAAAGCCTTCACCAGCGCACTCCGTTGATCATCGGATCGGCGAAAATGGTAGACCACGCAGAACGGATCATTGCCGAATATAAAACCGCAGGCGTCGACGAAGTATGAAGGTTGAAGAACTGCTCGGACTGTACCGGGAGGATGCGCGCATCACGCAACTATCCAACCTCCTCAATCAATCCGAAACCAAAATCCGGCTAAAAGGACTTGCCGGATCCTTTCCATCGGTACTCGTCGGATCAACTTACCTCGACAGCGGCAAGACCTTTGTCGTAGTGCTCGAGGATAAGGAAAAAGCAGCCTATTTTCACAACGATCTCGAAGGCCTGCTCGGAAAATCAGCTTCGGTGCTGTTCTTTCCCGAATCGTATCGGGTAGCCTACGCTTTTGAATCAAGCGACAATGCGAATATCGCGATGCGCGCCGAAGTGCTGAACAATCTTTCTCACAGTCGCAGTCAACGGTTGGTGGTTACTTATCCCGAAGCACTGGCCGAAAAAGTGGTCGATAAAAAAACGCTGAAAACCAATTCGTATCGCGTCAAACGAGGCGAGAAGTATTCGATGGAATTCATCCATGAAATCATGGACGACCTGGGATTCGAGTTGCACGAATACGTGTTTGAACCCGGACAGTACGCCATCCGCGGAGGAATTGTCGACATCTTTTCATTTGCCAATGAATATCCGTACCGCGTCGAATTTTTTGGCGAAGAAGTAGAATCCATCCGTTTGTTCGACCCGGTGGACCAGCTTTCGGTGAAAACGGCCGACCGCGTGGAAATCGTACCGAATGTCAGCACCAAAATCACCGGTGAACACTACCAGTCGTTGCTCGAGTTTGCCGGAGAAGACGCGGTGGTTTGGCTGAACGGTGAAGCACTCGTGAAGGAAAAAACAGCCCAGGAATTCAAAACCGCAAAGGAGCATTACGAACAACTAAATAGTCCGACGCAACACATCCCGCCGGAAGATTGTTATTTGACTCCTGAATCACTGGCGGAAATTCTGAAACCGCTGACGATTATCGATTTCGGATTGCAAACCGATGGCACCACAAATGCTGAGATCACGTTCAACACGCTCCCTCAGCCGAGCTTCAACAAGAATTTCGAACTGCTGGCCGACAACCTGAGAAGCAACGAAAAGAACGGTTACCGCAACTTCATTTTTTCGAACAACCCGCGCCAGATGGAGCGCCTGGAGCGCATTTTTGAAGACATTGAACGCGAAGCACATTTCACACCGATGCAAATGGCGCTGCACGAAGGATTTATCGACAGCGACCAGAAACTCATTGCCTATACCGACCACCAGCTTTTTGAACGCTATCACCGATTCCGGCTGAAGGAAGGTTTTAAGAAAAACCGGCAGGCGCTGACCATCCGCGACGCGGCCCGCCTCGGCCGCCGGCGAGCCCGGCTCCACCGACAGCACCTTCGGATAGTCGCTCGACACGAGCCGCGACCGGCCGGGGCGCGCGTCGCCGTCGAGCGTCTCGACCGTCGCCCCGTCGGGCAGCGCCTCGGCGAGGTCGTCGCCGTAGCGCTCGGCCAGGCAGCCGGTGACCACGAGCTCGGCCGCGGCCTGCTTGCGCTCGGACAGGGCGAGCACGGCGTCGATCGACTCCTGGCGCGCATCCTCGATGAACGCGCAGGTGTTGACGACCACCAGGTCGGCGCGCTCGGGCGCGTCGGCGGGCACCAGCCCGTCCGCCAGCATGGTGCCCGTCAGCTTGTCCGAGTCCACCTGGTTCTTCGGACAGCCCAGCGTCTCGACCCAGAAGGAGCGGGACATCGGGGCAAGGGTACTGGGCCGGCAACCAGACCCCGCCATCGGTCGGGTGACCACCGTGGGCGGTCAGGTGACGATCCAGCCGGTCTTGACCGCGGGCTCGCCCGTCACGTGCAGGCACAGCGGGCGGCGGGGCAGCTCGTCGAGGTGGAACGTCCCCTGCCCGTCGCTCGTGGTCGCCTCCCGCCCTTCGGGCCAGAGTGCGACGACCTCCACGGCGCGCGCGGGCCGCACCCGGCCGACCACCCGCAGGTCCTCGACCCCGAGATCGAGCTCGACCTCGACCGCGAGCGGCCCGACGGCGAAGCGCATCGTGCGCAGCGTCGTCCCCGCGGCATGGCCCGTACCGACGCGTCCGCCGAGGACCGCGCGAGAGTCGTAGACGAGGCAGGCGGCTGGCACGTCGATCGCGGCCCACGCGTAGGCCACGCCAGCGGCCGCCTGCCATCCGTCGGGAACCGGGTCGGCCAGCGCCAGGACCCGCCGCAGCTCGGCGGCCAGCCCGTCGAGCTCGCCCGCCGG
>CALDPJ010000061.1 GCA_937911795.1 uncultured Flavobacteriales bacterium
TTCCGATTCCGATTCCGGAAGTTCCGCCCGAAAAGGATCCGGCATTGTTTATTGAACCACCATCAACAAAGAAGGTTACTTCGTAATCTGTATCATCACCGTCGTTACCAATATCAACAGTAAGATTAAAGGTTGATGAATTACAATCTTCGGTGATGGCATAGGAAACAGTCGGAGGTTCGCAAACCGGTTCGGCCACCTGAATGGCATAGTCTTCTACTTCACCATAAACAGGTGCAGAACAGGCATTGGATGGATAGGTGCTCCAGTTCGAGATGACACGCATTAATGTACCACCCGGCAAGGCATCAGCCGGAACAGCTATATTACCTGAAATCACACATGAAGGCGTGGAACCGCAGCTACCGATGTTATAAGCGGTGAAATTTCCGTTGTGATACCAGTCAATAAATACTCTTATAAAATCCTGATCACCTTCAAAATCCGCAGAAACCGCAGTAGCAGAAAAAGGATAAACCGATCCGGCTATTACATTCCCCACCACGCAGCGGTAATCTCCGTAGGCGGAGGTATTGGCTCCGCTGTTGTTATTGATTCCTGCAAAAGTGACGTTGCCGAGATGTTCAAAGGTGTTGTCTCCTCCGCTGGCTGAACACGGAACGGCATTGCATTCGCAAAAAACAGGATTCAGTGTTACCAGAACAGGATTGGAAATACCGATGTTTCCGTCGCAATTAACCAACGCGCGGTACCACGTGTCAGCTGAAACAGTAGTTGACTGTACGCTGGAGCTATTTCCGAAATTTGTCCAGGCAATATTATCTGGTGACGATTGCCACTGATAGGAAACATCTCCCGGCGTTGAATTTTGCAATGATAGATTCACGTTGGTTCCTGAACAAACTACTGCTGCAGATGCCATCGTATTGCCGGGTGCTGGTGTGCCGGTGCAAATGGGCACTTCGAGGTACTCAACAGCAATTGACCAGGTATTGTTGGTAACGTAGTTATAGGAGGTATTACAACCGCTCCCACCCCATGATCTGTAGGCGCGCATCTCGAATGTCAGAACGGTTCCTCCGGGATAAATGCCATTGGCAATATTCACTCCTTCGCGACTATAGTTGTAATTACCACTCGAGCCCTGGCTGTTAGAATAATATTGCCCTTCTTCGGTAGCAGTATTCTGGCAATAGATCTGCGAGTATTGTTCGCTTCTCCATGCTCCGTTTAATGCTCGCATCGTATACGACACAACCAGCCCGGTAACTTCATAAGGACCGCCCGGGGGTAGCGTAACGGAGAGGGTGGTTAAGGGACCATTACAGGAACTGCTGTAAATACCGTAATTGGTAGGGATATTTCCTGAACCATACGTCGTTTCCAGCACCTGCGGGACGGGAACCTGAAATGTGCCGAGGATGGCAGCACCGCCAGCCGCCACAGAACTGGGAATACCGTTGCAGACATTGGGTGCCGGGTCACACCCACCAAAAAAGCTACAGTCTTGAGGTGGCCCATCGCTGGTTAAAAGTTGATCACCACCGGCTGAAAAAACAACCGATGCTCCGTTCCATCCATCTCCATAGCCATCAAAGCCACGTACTTCGTATACACCATCGGGCAATGCCGGTAAAGAAATGTTCGCAGAACCACCCAAATCGCCTGGTTGATAACAAAGTACTACTGTATTATTTCCGGTATTAATAACTTCAAATCCAATCTCTCCAGGCCACGAACCGGAAGTCCAGGCAATGTTCACATTGGTTTGGGCCAGTGCAACAGAGCATGATAACAGCAGCCAACAGAACACGGAAGTGAATTTTAGTGACCGTACCAGCGGTCGAATTGATAATTTGGAAGTTTTGGAGCTCATAAAATGGTTTATTATTAGATTCAGGTTATTTCGAATCGAAAGGTTCTGGCTCAAAAATTCCACACAAAGCTGAATATCTCCGACAAAACCCATAATCCTTTCGATTAAATTAGCGACGAAAGTACCATTACGTGATAAGCTCCTATAGAGATACGTTTAACTGTTGATTTGATCTAAAAAAGGTGAACATCCTACTGAAAATTGAATCACCAATGAACGGAACACCTCACAACACCCTATTTACCATCTACTTACACGTTGAATCTGCGCAAATATGGGTATTCATGGAGTGAAATTATCGCCGAATTACAAACACTCATTGGTTTATAATTACTGAGGTGAGATTTGATCATCACCTTGAGCGGATAAAAATTCTTCTGATTCACACCAAAAAAAAAGCCGCCCAAAAGAGGCGGCTTAAACAATATGAAAAGGAATGAAGGATTACATTTTACGAAAGCGATCTGCAAATTTGATGGACTGTGCAATTACCTTCACGGTGTAAGTTCCTCCTGGTTGACCGGCCAGATCAATGGTATATTCGCTCGGACTGGAAGAAAGAACAAAAATATCTTTTGCTACGATTTCACCATTGTGCAAAACAAAGACTTCTGCCTTATCCCTGTTACCTTTTGAGCCCATTGTTATATTCAGCTCTTCAAAATGTGCATTGTATTCAATACTAACAGAAGTTTTTGATGCAGTAGCGCTGAACTTTGGACCATCGGATGCGTAAATATCTGAAATTGGGGTACCGGAAACGAATGCGGTAAAGAGCACTAAGCAAGCTAATTTTTTCATAATAATTTTTGTTTTCGAAAGAAATGGATGTTTGAGTTCTTATACTTCCAGCACCACTACAAGTTTGGGAATTTCGACCGTTATTTTATTTATAGAAGATGTATAAATTCGCAATAGCGTTCATACATACAACATTTGAAGAATTTGCCGCCTGATTTTATCGATATCGTTATTTCGACAAATTCAGGAAGAATGTCTACTAAAAAATGAACCTGATTTCTGGCTGAAGAATTTCCTACAGTTTTAGTGACCCAAACAATAAAAAAATCCCGGTGCGTCATCAGACACACCGG
>CALDPJ010000062.1 GCA_937911795.1 uncultured Flavobacteriales bacterium
GAGTAGTCATATCAATATTGAAATTCCGCCCTCCTGGGTTTCTGATAATGTCAATGTGCAATTGTACAGCAGTACCGGAAGATTGGTTTATGCACAAACTGGCTTTCAGGAAACTCTGATTGCCATTGAAGTAGGTGATTTAGCAAAGGGAATGTACTTTCTGAAGGTACGCTCCGAAAATGAAAGTGGAAAGGCTAAATTCATTATAGAGTAAATGCAAAAATTAGCATAGCCTCTCCAAATTAATTGTTTGAACATCTTCTGCAAGATTCCGAACTTATCGCATGGTCATTCATATGCGCTTTACCATACGACTAATTCTATCTTAGTTTATCCAATAGTAATCCGCAGATGCTTCCCTAAACCAATTTCAATTAGTTTATGATACGTGGAAATTTGGATATCACTCAGTCCACGCTCAATTCTGGAAATATAACTTTTTTTAGTCCCGGTTTTCTCGGCAAGTTCTTCCTGAGTCAGGTTCGCTTCTATTCGGGCTTCTTTTAACATTGCGCCCAATCTGAAGGCAAGCGAATCCGCCTCATACTGGTCTCTTTCATTGCTTCCCTTCTTACCGTACTTCTCATCGAGCACTTCATCAAAACTCCTAATGTTCTTCATCTTGCTTTTTGTTTTAAAAATTCCTCTCTCAATTTCTGAGCAAGTTTGATTTCTTTGCCGGGAGTTCTTTGAGTTTTCTTAATAAAAGCATTCGTCAAAATCACCAGCGTTCCTTCATTTTGAAAACAAAGAATTCGGATGCTTTTCTGATATGTGATTACTCTGATCTAAATCCCCTCCGTGTTTTCCAGTTTTTTGAAGAACTTAACCGGAACCACTCGTTCAAAACGCACCAAATCCAATACATACTCAATTTTAGCCTGAATCTTCGGATCCTGAGCCTTATAAAACTTTATTACGCTTTCTCCGAAAAAAACAATATTTCTAACCACGGAAACAAAGTTAACTAATTGGTTTACTTTTTCCGAAAAAAGATATTATCATCTGCGATTGATTAGTTGTTCAGATATGCATGTAACATATATCCGAATGAACTTCTCTTGTGAGATGAGCTGTAACAAAATAAACTTAACGCAACACCACTTTCTTAGTCATGGTTTGGCCATCACTGATCACGCGGATCAGGTACAATCCGGTGTTCAGATTCTCCGTAGCAATGGTCGAAACTGCTCCTGCTGTGGCCACACGTGATTCATGTAGATGAACCTTGCCCGCAATGTCAAAAACTGAAAGCTCGTAAGGTCCGTTAAAATTGAGCTGAATATTCAGCCATTCGTCGGCAGGCACCGGAAAAACAACAAAATCTTCGACTTGCTGATCGGCGATGGATGTTGTGGTATCGATCGTTGCAACGGCTTCGGTACGTTCAGAAACACAAGCGGTTATCGGTCGCTGCACTTCCCAGTTGTAGAAGAAATAGTAGTAATCGTATTTCGTTCCTCCGTCGATGTTGGTTCCGGTGATTGCTCCCATGTCACCCAGTTCGTACGGGTATTGCAGGTTGCTTCCTGTGGAGTTTCGATACAACATGGGTGTTCCGGTTGCCCGAAGTCCGTAGCCGGCTCCTTCAGGAACTTCGAAATTCAGTTCGACCGTAGATTCACCGGCTTCAATGTAAAACGTTCCTCCGGCCACAACATCACCGGAATTATTCACCAGCTGAATGGTTCTGTTTCCGTCGCCCTGGGCATACACCACAACCGATTTGATAATGATGTCTTCATAGGTTTCAAACACCAACCAGTAGGCCGCATTGGTGTGCATTGCTCCGTTTCCGCTGTTGTTTTCCTTTCCACCGAATTCAGTTTCTCCACCAAAAATATTGGCATCTTCTACATAAAAGGATGTCGTTTCGGTGATAAACGGAGTTTCGAAAAGCGGTCCGGTTCCGAGAATTTCACCACCAGTTGGAACATCATACCAACGAAGATTCTCACCCACTGCCGTTAATTCGGCTACACCGGGCGCAGGAATCACATCACCTTCGGCCATCGGAGCGTCGGGCGATTCATTGACAATGACCTCAATCTCTTCGGAAGTGAATTCACTGCACTCACCCTGAATGGTTACCGTATATATTCCGCCTTCGGTGACTTCAATACTCTGGGTCTGGGCTCCGTTTGACCACTCGTAGCTGTCGGCATTGGAGGAAATAAGAATTACAGATTCTCCTTCACAGAATTCGAGCACGCCGGCAAATTCAATTTCGGGGGTTTGATCGGGTTCGATTTCTACTGTGTAAAGCGGTGAATTCGAATAACAACCACCTTCCGAATATACGGTAACGCTGTAACTTCCGGGGTCTGAAACCTCAATGCTCTGTGTTTCTTCTCCTGTAGACCACAGGTAAGCCGTTCCTTCTGTAGCGGTAAGGATAACTGAAGATCCGTCACAAATCACCGAAGGTCCGTCACTGGTAATGGCTACCGGCTGAGAAATACAGGTGTTTTCTATCACAGATAGTGTTTGATTGGCGTCAACATTTTCAATGGTTTCGATACCACCTGCAGGCCATTTTATCACCAGCGAATCGATGGATTCAGCAGTTCCGAGACCAAAGTGAATCTGAAACGAATTGTTGATTCCATAACTCTCTCCCGATCGAACTTCACGAATCTGAACGCCCCATTCACCATAAATTTCCACCCTCGTTCCAATGGCATTCCGGTTGCTTTCGGTGCCTTCGAGGTTCAGGGCTAAATAATTATTATCATTTCCGTTGTTGAGCCAGAGAATATCGGGGTTGTTGAAATCCGGGTTTACGTATCCGCCGCCATAACTCGAATAGACATCCAGCGCTCCGTCGTTGTTGAGATCGCCAACAGCAAACGAATGCATTACGTCGTTGTTGGGAAACATTCCGTTCTGAGGTGTAAAGGTTCCGTCGCCATTTCCGAAAAGAAAACCATGTGTTCCGCCTGAATACAGAACGTCTACAAAACCATCGTTGTCAAAGTCTTTCATAATGCACTGAAGGAAAAAACCATTCACTTCAAGACCGCTGCCCGAAGTGATATCGGTAAAATATCCGTTGCCGTCGTTTTCCAACAATTTGAGCGTATTGTCGTGGTTGGTGATCAGACAGTCCATATCGCCATCGTTGTCGATATCTGCGAAATCGGCGGTCCATGATTGCGAGTAAATCACAAGACCACGAGCCAGTGCGTCTTCGGTAAAATTTCCGTTTCCGTCGTTCATGAACAACACGTTGATCCGCCGTGGATCGTTTGGATTCGACACTCCCTGACGACATTTGGCAATGTACAAATCCATGTGACCGTCGTTGTTGACATCGGTCCACACGCTGCCATAATTCCCCGAATTGTCAGACGGCGGAACAGTGGCCATATCAATCCAATCATTCTGAAGGTTCAGATTACCATCGCCATCATTTCCCCAGATGAGACTTTCGGCAACGTCGTTAAGTCCAAGTATATCCAACCAGCCATCGTTGTTCATATCGAACATGTTACAACCCTGCATGTAGGTGCTTCCCGGGAGTTCAACCAGCTCACTGTTGCCCACTGCGTCAATCATCACCAGGTGAACACCATCAAAACTACCTCCTGAAAAAACGTCGTTGTGCCCGTTGTTATCGACATCGCCGACACACATTCCCCATTGATAATCGTCAGAAACCATCCCGTATTCGTAAAGAGTAAAAGATCCATCGGGATTCTGGTATTCTATCATCAGCCAACGCGAGGCATTCATATGGACAATGTCGTCGAGTCCATCGCCGTTCATGTCGGAAACGCCCACGCAACCGCCGCTGTTAAAGGTTTGATTGAGCAGCGAATTTGAGTTTGAAAATGAAAGCTGCGCCTGAGCTGAGATCTGAAACAAAAAGAAAGCGGTTCCGAGGAGTAAAATTCGATTCATAAATGTGCTGAGTTTGGTTAATTAATGTCCTTGCCGCTGCAAGATAGTTGAAACCCACCGAACGCAGAAATGTGAGAATAACCCATTATTGTACTCTTGACCCGATGTGGTTTTTCAGATCATGTAGTTGATCCGAAGCGGCCGATGATAATATCCGCCAACTCTTCACCGATTCTTTCCTGTGCTTCGACCGTTGCCGCTCCGATGTGCGGCGTAAGTGAAATTTGTTCTTTTGAAAGCAGATCCTGACGAGGAGTTGGTTCATTCTCGAACACATCAATTCCGGCAAAAGAAACTTTTCCTGAATCTATCGCGGCCAGCAACGCCTCTTCATCCATCACACCTCCGCGTGCTGCATTGATAATTCGTACTCCGTCTTTCATTTTGGCAAATTCGGAAGCTCCGATCACCGGACCGGATGGCTGCGCCGGAATATGCAGGGAAATAAAATCACTTTGTTCCAGCAACTCATTTATTCCCACTTTCACTATTTTAACTTTTACCGGAAAGGCATTGAAAATCGGAATTTCAACAAATGTATCTTCCGGATGGCGGTCCACCACCAATACCTTCATTCCGATTCCGAGGGCATATCGCGCCAGATTCTGCCCGATTCTACCGAAGCCAATTATCCCCAATGTCTTACCGCGGAGTTCGATTCCCTTACCATACTTCTTCTTCAGTGAGGCAAAACTGTCACATCCTTTAACCGGCATTTCGCGATTGGAGATATGTACAAAGCGCGCGGTATTGAACAAATGCGTCATGACGAGTTCGGCAACCGATTGGGATGAAGCTGCCGGTGTATTCACCACTTCAATTCCTTTGCTACGTGCGTATTCCACATCAATATTGTCCATGCCCACACCTCCACGGCCAATCATTTTTAGTCCCGGACAGGCATCGATCAGATCGCGCCGAACCTTGGTTGCACTGCGCACCAAAAGCACTTCGTATCCTTCGACATTGATAGCAGCGGCCAGATCGTCTTGTAAAATATGTTCTGTGATTACAGCATAACCGGCTCGTTCGAGTATTGCGACTCCTGCCGGAGAAAGGCCATCATTGGCAAGTATTTTCTTCATCTGTGGAGGAAGGTTTTTTAGTGTTTAGATTTTATTCGGAAGTTCCTGCATGGTTTCCACCAGCACCTTTACACTTTCAATTGGTAGTGCATTGTACATAGAAGCGCGGTATCCTCCTACGGAACGGTGTCCTTTCAGCCCGCTGATGCCCGCCGCTTTCCAAAGTTCGTCAAAAGCAGGACGATGATCTTCATTTTTGAGATCAAATGTTACGTTCATGTTACTTCGATCCTCCACCGCGGTTTTTCCTTCGAATAAAGGATTGTTGTCGATTTCGGCGTATAAAGTTTGTGCTTTTATCTGGTTGAGCTTTTCGATGGCTGCCACTCCACCGAGTCCTTTCATCCACTCGAGCGTGAGCATGGAAACGTATACCGAAAACACAGGAGGCGTATTGAACATACTTTCCTTATCGATGTGCTTTTGCAGGTTGAGCATCGATGGAAGATCGCGGCCGGTTTTGCCGAGCATTTCGGTGTTAACAATATATACTGTGGTTCCGGCGGGGCCAAGGTTTTTTTGAGCTCCGGCATAGATCATGGCGTAATCTGCCACGTTGATCTCGCGGCTGAAAATATCCGACGACATATCGCAGATCATCGGTACCGGACTTTCGGGAATGGATTTGAACTGGGTTCCGAAAATGGTATTGTTGGATGTGAAATGGAAGTAATCAACGTCCGACGGAATATTGAAGTTTTTAGGGATATAGCTGAAACCCCGGTCTTCGGAACTCGCAATCACATCCACTTCGCCCACCAGTTTGGCTTCTTTGATTGCGTTGCTCGCCCAGGTTCCGGTATTGACGTATGCGCCTTTACCGTTTTGCTTCATGTAGTTCAGCGCGGAAATATAAAACCCGAGGCTGGCGCCACCCTGCAGAAAAAGCACTTCGTAACCGGCAGGAACATTGAGCACTTCTTTCACCAGGCTCCTGGCGCGTTCCATTACTGCCACAAACTCTTTGCTTCTGTGCGACATTTCGAGGAGCGACAATCCGGTGCCTTCGAATTCAATAACGGCTTCTGATGCTTTTCGCATTACTTCTGGTGGTAAAATACAAGGACCTGCGCTGTAATTGTGAATCTTCATAGGTGTGCGTGTGTTTTAGGAAAATTAACGAGCATGTATAATCTAAGATCGGGAATTTAGAAAATCAGTTGTGCAAAGTTGAGAAAAAAAACGTGCTTAATGATTAATGGTGAATGGTTAATGGTTAATGGACTGGTGGTTAGTGATTAATGGTTAATGATCAGTGGTTAATGATTAATGTGTCAATGGATAATAGCCGATCTTCCATTCAAATAACCAACCGACCTTATAACCGTGATTTAGCAGTTCGGATACTGCTTGTCAACAGTTTTAGCAATTCAACTGCGTCGGTTTCAAGACTGTTGTATTCGATTAAACTCAGATAGTCCGTATGGAAAAGCAGCTCGAGCCAATACAGAGACTCATTGATTTCCTTCTGAGCAATGGCTAATTTGTGAATAAAATCCGCTTTTGATTCTGCGTGCTCCGCTTCTCTAACCATTGCACCTACTGCGGTTCCACTACGAAGCAGTTGTCTGGAAAGAACAAATTCTTTATGATCCGCAACAAGCAGTTTATTCAACTGTACTATCCGAATAGCAAAAGCCAAACTCTTATTCCTCAGCACATTGCCAGACATAATTCAAAACTAATCAATTTGTCATCATTTGCAACCCTCATTCACCACTAAATCATTCACCATTAACCATTAAAAAAAGTTATTCTCCGGTGAGTGGATTCTTATTGCTGCGTTGGCGGTTCATGTCGGCATCCTTCGGATCGACGAACTGTTTATCCCGTTCATCTCTCTCGCGTTTAAACTCCACATCGCGGCGGTATTCCCACTTTCGTTTTTGATGCTCGTATCCGCTAAACGAACCCAATGGAACATAATGCGCCGGTTTCCCCTCGAGCGATGGGTGTGGTGGACCAAAATCGTCGAAAACGATCGTCTCTATGTTCGGATAATACCCAACACTAAACACAGCGTCTTCTCTGTACTCAAAAACCAGCCGGTTGATTGATTTTCCATCCTTGCTGAAGATCGGCTTTCCGAGTTTTAATTTCCCGGAAGAAAAATGCAGCACGTCAACGAGCTTTTTATTGCTGAGGTCATCGTGTCCATCCCAACCGAATAGCAGGTAATAGTCGGGGTTTTTCTTGCCGACTGGAACCATCTCGTAGTATAAAGCTCCGGGCCAGTTGCCGGTGTGATATGTCGCCCTGTCGCGATACTCTTGCTGCACGTCGTGTTCCAGTTGATGCACTGTACACATTTCTTTCTTTTCGTTGTACTGCACCACAAAACAGCCATATTCCGGCAGGGCATTTTGCAGCGGTACGTGCCAACTCCAGATGCGCGTCCCGTCCTCAGAATTTCCGAGGATGGCCATTTTATCTATTGATTCAAAAGAGTGATGAAAAATTTCCGGCTTCAGTAACGCGCGGGAGAGCAATCGTTTCAAATCTTTGTGAGCGGAAAGTTTGATCTCGTTTTCCGTAGAGGCAGCCATTTGGCTGAGGTAATGACTGACCGAGTCCTCTACTTGCTGTGGCGTTTGGGCAAAGGATGCTTCACCCAAAACAAAAAGCAAAACGAATAAATATGTGATTCTGTGTTTCAACATGCATGGAACGCGAACGTGCGGGCAAAAGTATGCAATTCGATACCGCCGGTGCTAAATAGCTTGTTCATCTTGTATAGTTGGGAAAACGGCTATCTTTCCAACCTTCGCAACTCCTCGATATCCAAAAGGTCTTTTGGTCGTCCGGCACGTCTTTTACTCTCAATTAAGTCGTGCTTATTTAACACGTTCCACTTATAGGATTTTGTTTCGCCAAATTGAACTACTTCACTTTCCAGCATGGCTTCTTCAAAGCTTTTCCCAATTTCAAATCGCGTTATTAATTCGAGATTTAAATCTGCCGGTGAGAATTTAACCGATATATTCTGGTTCTGATTCAATACTTCTTCAGGAAAAGATTCCACATCGAAACCCATTTTACCAAATACTTCAACTAATTTTAAGAGGTTCTCAGGGCTTGTGTCAATCCAGAAATCAACATCTGCCGAATGGCGTTGATACCCGTGAAAATTGACTGCACCTCCGCCGACCATGATCATTCGAACACCCAACTGATCTGCCAGTTGAATAAATTCACTAACCTGAGCGCCCCAGTTCATATTGGCTTTTTCTTTTCCAACACAAAATGCGTTTCAGATAAATCTTCTTCTTGTTCTGTTTTTTGGGGGAAATACTTTAAAACAGCACGACTCAATTCGAGAAAAGCAAAGAAACGTTCTGCACCGGACAATTTCAGAAATTCTTCTTCCTGCATCCGGTTGCTCTCATCTTTGGATTGAAATCGCATCTCCATTTTTCAAAGATATGGAAATCTGAATGACGGAATACACCGCCCAATATCCTACAAATGCATAAACTCCTTCTTCTCGAGGAGCTTTTCCTGAGACTCGCGATGATCGGGATCATCCACGCAGCAATCTACCGGACAAACGGCAGCGCACTGCGGCTCGTCATGAAAACCAACACACTCGGTGCACTTGTCAGAAACAATGTAATAGATGTCCATACTCACCGGTTCCTGAGCTTCGTCGGCTTCGTAGGTATTGCCCATCGGAGTGGTGAGCACGCCATCCAGTGAAGTACCATCAGAAAGTCTCCACTCCTCTCCGCCTTCGTATATCGCGTTATTCGGACATTCGGGTTCGCAGGCCCCGCAATTGATACACTCGTCCGTAATGATTATCGCCATAATTCAAAAAATCAATTGGGTTTGTTTTAGCTTTGCAAATATACGGCAAGTATAATTGTCCAACCGAAAAAGAGAAGATTCAATCCATGGAGCCGGAACAACGAAAATCAGCTTTTGTGCAATTGGGGCAGATATTTCTGCACCTCGGAAACAATGAGCCGTGGCCGGGTTTTGCGTCGGGTCTGAATGAAGAAGAATACGCCCACTGGCAACACCTGATTGAAACGGCGCACCACCACAACGGCTGGTTTACCGTAGAAAATGTTCGCCGTGCGCTGAAAGCCTGGGGCGAAAACCTGAAGGAATCGAATCTGAACCAATGGCTGGAAAATTACAACCTCGCATCTTCGGCCCATACCGCGAAGAAAAAAGTCGGGATTGTTATGGCAGGAAATATTCCGATGGTTGGATTTCACGATTTGCTCAGCGTGCTCATCACCGGACATACCGCCGTTGTTAAATTATCGTCGGATGATAAATTGTTGATTCCGCTCGCGGTAAAAACCCTGGCTCAGTTTGAACCGGAAATTGAAAAGCAGGTACAGTTTACCGAAAGACTGAAAGATATCGATGCGGTAATTGCCACGGGCAGCAACAACACAGGTCGGTATTTCGAACATTATTTCTCGAAGTATCCGAACATCATCCGCAGAAACAGAAACTCAATGGCCATTGTTGAAGACTCCACCAGCGCTGAAGATCTTGCCGCGTTGGGCGATGACATCTTCGCTTTCTTCGGACTCGGCTGCAGAAACGTCACCAAGGTTTTTCTGCCGTCGGGATTTGACATTGACCGGTTGTTCAAAGCCATTTATCCTTTTCATGAAATTGTCAACCACAACAAATACGCGAACAACTACGATTATCACAAAGCCCTCTACCTCCTCAACCGGGAGCCACTGCTCGACAATGGTTTTATCCTATTGCGCGAACACCCGCAATTACACAGCGCCCTCGGCACCTTGCACTACGAATTTTATGAATCAAGCGCGGTGGTGGAGCAATACATGAAGGATCACGAAGATGAGATTCAGTGCATAGTGGCCGATAAAAAGTGGGCTGAAGATGCAGTCGAACCCGGTTTCAGTCAACGGCCCGCACTGTGGGATTATGCCGACCAGATCGATACCATTGAATTTCTGCGGAAACTGTAACGGCTACGGTACGTACTCAAAACAGCCGATATCCGGCAAACCTTCGCGGGAATTTCCATCAAGATCAATCAATGATGATGGAATAAATGGTGGACCCGGATCATTCACGCCTTTATCTATGGCAAACGCTCCGGAAGATAATCTGAAGTCTTGTTCAAATGTATTTTTGAAGCCAGGAAACTCGTTCACGTAAACCGAATTTCCGAAGTACTGCGAATAATCTTCCTCGTCTGTATCGTACTTTACAATACTGTTCCGGAATTCAATTTCCATAGGATCGACATCGGTCAGATTAAAACTCAAATCCATTTCGTGATCGTTGTTGCCGTAAAAAATGCAATTGCTGAACAATGTGCTTTCTATATGTTTAACCCGCAAAACACCCGGCGGATTCTGATAAACATTGGTCATTAAAAGCAACGGATCTTGCCGGTTCGAGAAAGTCCAGTAATTGGCAAACGTACAGAGATTGAAATCATACTCACCACCACCGGAAACCGCCAGCAAATACTGACCGCTATTATAAAAAAGACTGTTTTCGGCCTGAATACGATAGTTGCGCGCAAACAAACCCATTACCGAGGTATTGTAAATCCTGCAGTTTTCCAGTATTAGGGTATTGCTACTGGTGGGTGCATTTTCATTTCCGCTAAAGGGAAGTGTTTCTGCCTGGATTCCGACAAAACTGTTGCGAATGATGGTGTGCCGGAAGATATTGTCATCCGAGCCTTCGTTGATCCAGATACGATCCCATTGACCCGGTTGATCCTGATAAAACTGCTCCAGTCGGTCGCCCTGGAAAATCACCGGTTCTTCGAGTGTTCCGTTGACTTCGATCGATGCGTTCTGGTACACCCACAAACCGCTGCCTTCGTGCAGGTATATTTTTGTCCCTGCCTCGATCACCAGTTTCGTGAATTCATCCACGACGGCATATCCATAAATCACAATGGGTTTATCTTTTGTCCAGGTAGTCGTCGATCCGGGAGTCGTGTTGATGATTCGATAAGGCGGCAAACCATTGGTCGGATAGGTGTTCGGCGTATAAAATACAGCATCCCATCCCCAGGCCAATAGGTTTACTTTCTGCTGATTTCCATTGGTGACAAACGCAATTTTATCCTCTACAAATGGATGAAGTGAATCCGCAGGATCTACCGTCACCTCTACGAAAACGAAAATGCTGTCTTTGCCACCGATTTCCACCGATTCGAAAGAATGTCCGGGTAAGCCGTTCACATTCATCCGGTACTGAGAACCAGACCCGCCTTCGATCGCAATTGCCGATACAATTACCGGCTGATTGTTGCGATTGTATACGGTAAGTCGCGCAGTGGTCGATCCGACCGTATTAAAAACCGTGTCAAACAACAGCGTGTCGGCAGAAAATTCGAGTTTGGCTGAAGGATCGTCGGTAAATTTCTCTTTGCGACACTGCACAAACAGCATCAGCACCCCGATTACGATCACAAAATGTTTCAGATTTTTCATATCAGATACTCCGGCGAAGCGGCTAAATTCCATTAATTTTATCGATCGGCCAAGGCTCCAACGGAAAAATCCACGAATTAGTCCTCAAAATCCATTTCAATGCCTTTTATCTTATAAAAGATTCATTACCTTTGCAGGCCCAAATTCAAAGAATCATGAAGAAAGACATTCACCCGCAGAATTATAGATTGGTTGTGTTTAAAGACGTGTCGAACGATTATTCGTTCATCTGCCGGTCTGCCGCCGAGGCAAAAGAAACTGTAACCTGGGAAGATGGAAACGAATATCCGTTGATTAAACTGGAGATTTCACACACTTCTCACCCCTATTACACCGGTAAAATGCAGTTGGTGGATACCGCAGGACGTGTAGACAAGTTCAAGAAACGCTACGCGAAATGGGACAAGAAGCAAGAAAACAAAGAAGAATCCGACAACAGCGCTGAGTAAACCGCTGCTTGTAAATCCATATAAAACCCCGTTTCAGCAATGAGACGGGGTTTTTTAGTGAATTAAATTTTCGGGGGTGATTTTGCTCCACATTGCCCAAAGCTTCTTTCTATATTTTCCGTTAATTTTACCAAAAACCCGCTGCACCGATGAATATCCTGCTGTTTGACGACGACCGGCACATTGCTCTGAAACCGCTGACCTATACCCGGCCGGTCGCAGATCTCCGAATAGGAATTCTGCGCATTTCTGAAAAATGGAACAGAAGGCTGAACACCACCTCTACTTACCTCGCCATGCCTTATCTGCGCGAGAAATTTCCGGCTGTCATTGAAGAGATGAATTTACTGATCAATGGGGGCGTGTTACCCGACGACTCTCTTTGTGATGCACTGTTGAACCTGAAACCGGAACAAAAACTGGTTTCCGACAAAGGAGCGTTAATCGCCTGTTACATTTCAGGAGAGCATTTGAATTCGGTGGCGGCAAATCACTACCTCGAGCTCATCCGCCAGCTATCCGGAAAGATGAAATCGATTGTTTATACAGGACAGTTTGACGCATTGATGAACTGCACTGACATATTTGTCAAAAATGAAACCGAGCTGGAAAAAGATTTTTTGCTGCTGACCAAAGGTCGCCGCTCGGCAGACATGAGCGCTGACAACCGCATCATCGGTGATCGGTTTTTTGCCGAAGAAGGAGCCACATCATCCGGCGCCGTTTTCAACACCACCACCGGCCCGGTTTATCTCGCGGCCAACAGTGAAGTGATGGAAGGAAGCCTGGTTCGCGGTGGTCTTTCTCTTGGTGAACACGCTACTTTAAAGATGGGTGCTAAAATTTACGGTCCCACCACCATTGGCCCACATAGTAAAGTGGGCGGCGAAGTGAACAACTGCGTGATACAGGGATATTCAAACAAAGGTCACGATGGATTTATGGGTAACTCTGTAATTGGCGAGTGGTGTAATTTGGGTGCTGACACCAATACTTCCAACCTTAAAAACAACTACGGCGAAGTAAAAACCTGGAGCTACGAAACAGGGACATTACAAAACTCCGGAAGGCAATTCGTTGGTTTGATTATGGGCGACCACAGCAAATGCGGTATCAACACCATGTTCAACACCGGAACAACAGTTGGCGTATTCGCCAATATAATCGGAGCCGGATTTCCGCCCAAATTCGTTCCTTCATTCACATGGGGAGGACACGAACCTTTTCAAACCTACGATTTCGAAAAAGCAATGGGTGTCGCTGAAAACGTGATGGCTCGTCGCGAAATTCAACTTTCCTCCGCAGATCGTGTTATTCTGAATGAAGTATTCAACGCCTCGACCACTTACCGGAAGTAATATCCCGGATCCAACAATGGCATGAGGATTGAAGAACTTCAGGCGCTGCCTGGAATTCCCAATTTTTCGAGGCATAACTGACAATTTGACTGTTATAGACAACAAAATATGAGTGAACTTTTTTTTGACCAGGATATGCTCGGGCTCAACAGCTCTTCTGAGAATGAAACGGAATTAATTCCCCTGATGACCTCCGAAGAGGAGGAAGAAATGCAGAACCTGCATACACCTGATGAACTTGCCATCCTGCCGCTTCGCAATACTGTTCTTTACCCGGGAGTTGTTATTCCCATCACCGTGGGGCGCGACCGCAGTATCCGCCTGATCCAGGACGTGTACCGCGGCACCAAGTCCTT
>CALDPJ010000063.1 GCA_937911795.1 uncultured Flavobacteriales bacterium
CAGGCTTTTACCATTGGCGCTGATTTTATCGGCAACGACAGCGTGGCCCTCGTGTTGGGCGACAATATATTTTACGGGTCGGGGCTTTTCGACAAACTCGAGGCTTATACGGAACCCAATGGCGGAGTGGTTTTTGCCTATCACGTGCGCGATCCTGAGCGCTATGGTGTAGTGGAATTTGATGACGAACAACGGGTAATTTCCATCGAAGAAAAACCGCTGAAGCCGAAATCGCATTTTGCAGTGCCCGGTTTGTATTTCTACGACAACAGCGTAATTGACATCGCCCGGAATCTGGAACCAAGTGCTCGCGGTGAATTCGAAATTACCGATGTCAATAAAACTTACCTCAGCAGAAACCAGCTTCAGGTAGCCATCCTCGATCGCGGCACAGCGTGGCTGGACACCGGAACTTTCGAATCGCTGATGCAGGCTTCGCATTTTGTTCAGGCCATTGAAGAACGCCAGGGATTACAAATTGGCTGTATCGAAAGCGTGGCGTTCCGCAAAGGATTTATATCAGCCGACCAATTGCGTTGTTTGGCGGAGCCATTGGTGAAAAGCGGATACGGTCAATACCTTCTCAACCTGATTGACGATCAATAACTATGCGAACACTCTCCGAATTACAAGTGCTGATTTCTGATGAAATAGACCAGTACGTTCAGCAAATTAAGCCCGGGTCCTTGTACGAACCGGTGAAATATATCTTCAGGCTGGGCGGAAAACGCATGCGACCTGCTCTGATGCTCACCGCCTGCGATCTGTTTGAAGGCGATGTGCGTGCCGCGATAGATCCGGCAATCGGCGTCGAGGTCTTTCATAATTTCACGTTGATGCACGACGACATCATGGATGAAGCACCTCTTCGCAGAGGGGAGCAAACGGTCCATAAACGATGGAATACCAGCAACGCTATTCTTTCCGGTGACGTGATGTTCGTAATGGGATACCAGTTGATGTGTAATGTTTCTCACGACATCCTTCCATCGGTGCTGTCTGTTTTTTCAAAAACGGCCACCGAAGTTTGCGAAGGCCAGCAGCTGGATATGGATTTTGAGTCGCGCAACGATGTTACCATCGACGAATACATTGAAATGATCCGGCTGAAGACATCGGTTTTGTTGGCCGGAAGTTTGAAAATCGGAGGCATCATTGCGGGAGCATCAAAACAGGATCTTCAACGCATCTACAATTTCGGAGAGCGCATAGGAATCGCCTTTCAGTTGCGCGATGATCTGCTCGATGTATATGGTGATGCCAGCAAATTCGGCAAGCAGGTGGGCGGCGATATTCTGGCCAACAAAAAAACCTATCTGTTGCTGAAAGCTTTTGAAACCGCGAACGTTGAACAACTCGAAAAACTTCGGTTTCTGGCCGGTGACGGAAATGTAAATCCGGAAGATAAAGTAAGCCAGACGCTCGCCATTTACGATCAGTTATCGATTCGGGAAAAGTCGGAGGCGGTGATGCAACAGTATTTCGAACAGGCAATGGAAGATTTAAATGCAGTGTCTGTTCCCGAAGAACGCAAAACCGAACTTACACGATTTGCCGAAATGCTCCTTGTCAGGGAGTCCTGATTAAATCATTAAAAGCAGCAGTAATGTCCGGAAAGCGGAAACGATAGCCCGAAGCACGTAATTTTTGGTTCGAAAGCCGGCTTCCCTTCAGCAACATCGAACTCATTTCGCCTAGTCCGATTTTCAAAAACGCAGCGGGAATTTTTGGCAACCAGATCTTTCTATCAAACGCGTCTGCCATTTTATGCATCATCTCTGCGTGCGTAATGTGTTCATCGGCAACGGCATTATAGACACCCTGAAAATTGGAATCCGAAACCGCGCGATAGTAAGTTTCAACGAGATCCTCCAGGTGAATCCATGGAGAATACTGATGGCCACTGCCGAGAACAACTCCGAAACCATTCCTCACGGGTCCGCTCAACCGGGGAAAGGCTCCGCCGGTTTTACTGAGCACCATTGCCGTTCGCAAAACAACCACCCGTTCGGCTGGATTTTCGTAGAACGCCGCGTTTTCCCAAAGAACACAACAGGTCGCCAGAAAATCATCACCGGGCGGATCGGTTTCATCATAAATGTGCTGAACAGTCTCAGTTCCGTAATAATTACCTCCCGAAGCGGAAATGAAAAAGCGATATGCTGCACCCGACTGTCGCATGGCGGTTTTTAAAAGTTCTGCAGTTTGAATCCGGCTGGATATAATTTCCCGCCTGCGTTTTTTTGTCCATCGCTGGTCCGCAATTCCGGCACCGGCCAGATGGATAACACCAATAACTCCTTCCAATGCGGTCAGGTCGAGATATTGGTTGGCTGGGTTCCATGCAAATTGGCGTTCTCCTTGAATACCAGTAGGTGCTGGATTCCGGCTGAGGGTGTGCACCTTATATCCGGCGGATATTAATCTGTCGGTCAATGCTCTTCCAATCATCCCGGTACCTCCGGATATAAGGATAGTGGCCATAGGCAATTTTTAAAACTTCGTGCGTTTTCTTTACAACAAGATACCTTTAGAAAGTGAAGAATACTATTTTTGAACCCACTACTTTCCGCCCTTCAATCCCCAGATCAATGAAATTTCTGTTAGTCGTTTGCGCCCTTTTCTTCACGCTGCCCACAATGGCACAAAAACCCAAACTGGTTCCTCATGTAGATTTCTGGGATCAGGAGAAAAGCGTGAAAAAGAGTCAGGGACAATATCTTGACGGACTCGAACATGGCACCTGGCGCTATTGGTATGAAGACGGGCAGTTGATGGAGGATAGTGAATTTTACCGCGGAAAACTTCACGGTGAAGTATTGCGCTACCACGAAAACGGTGTGCTGAGTCACCGGGGGTATTTCAACCTCAATCAGCAGGATAGTCTGATGCAGGCATGGTTCGAAAACGATACGCTTCGCGAAACCGGAAATTTCGAAGACGGTAAAAAAGTCGGAGCGTGGAAATACTATTACGAATCAGGAGCACCGAAAATGACCGAATCATACGCCGGTGATACGCTTCTGGTATTGGAATACTGGGACGTGCGCGACAGAAAAACAATTGATGAAGGAACCGGCTATATGATGGAACGCTATTCGAACGGCACCGTCAAAGAGCGTTATGAATTTAAGGACGGCCTGAAACACGGTGCGTTTGAAGAAAATTTCAACTCCGGAAATAAAAAGACTACGGGCGCTTATAGTGATGGCTTAAAATCCGGAACCTGGGAATTTTGGCACTCAACCGGAGAAATGATGAGCCGCATGACTTTTCTGGAGGATGAACTACACGATGTGTATCAGGAGTTTTTTCCCGACGGAAACCCAAAAGTGGAAGGGCATTATGACAGAGGCGTAAAAACCGGTTCCTGGCGTTGGTGGCGCGAAAACAAGGAACTGGAAATGCAGGGCGAATTTCTGAACGGAGAACAACACGGTGAATGGAAAGTGTGGTTTGAGAGCGGCGGGTTGAATTATGTCGGCCACTATGAAAAAGGTCAGAAAACCGGTGAATGGTTGCATTATTATCCCGATGGCTCACTGTGGAAAAAAGGAACCTACCTTCAGGACCAGAAAGAGGGCGAATGGCAAACCTGGTTCGAGAACGGCAATAAATTACAGGAAGGAGGATACGTTTCCGGATTGGAGCAGGGAGAATGGAAAGCCTGGTACGAAAACGAGAACCAGAAAGACATCGGGAGTTTTAACGAAGGTAAACTGCACGGTAAATGGACGGGCTGGAGTCCGGGTGGTCAGAAAATCTACGAAGGATCCTGGGAAAATGACATGAAACACGGCGAGTGGAAGTACTGGCATGAGAACGGCCAGCTCCAGCTGATGGGGTGGTTTGCGGGAGGAGTGAAAACCGGCATCTGGCGAACCTACGACGAGCGCGGCACGTTGGTAAGCGAAGGGAGCTACAACGATGGCCGCCCCCACGGAGAATGGACCTATTATTTCGATAACAGCGGAGTGTGGCGGAAAACCAACTACAAAACCGGCAAACTGGATGGAAAAGAAGTGATCTACCACAGCAATGGACAAATTCAGTCGGAAGCGGGTTATAAAAACGGATTAAAAGACGGAAAATTCAGGGTGCTGAGTCGAAAAGGTCAGGTGATCCGTGAAGAGATTTTCGAGAAAGGTAAGTCCGTCAAAGTGCTGGTAGACCGCTCTGCAAATTGATTGACGCAGAGTAAAAAAATGATTATATTTGCAGCCAATTCTATGCGAGAATTGAATGATAGAGGGGCTCGCCCCTCTATTTTTTTACCGCAATTTATGATCAATCGAGAATTAGTAGAAGGACTTATTGCCGACGCCATAGCCGGAACTCCTTGTTTTGTAGTTGACCTGAAAATCGGCAATGCCAACGAAATCCAGGTAGAAATAGACAGCGACGAAGGTGTTACCGTTGCCGATTGCGTTAGAGTGAGCCGTGGCATTGAACACAATCTCGATCGGGAAGAAGAAGATTTCTCGCTGAAAGTTACTTCGCCCGGTGCAGACCAGCCGTTAAAAGTCTGGCGCCAATACTACCGGCACATCGGTCGGTCAGTGAAAGTAGCTACTTCCGATCAGAAAGAAATTGAAGGGAAGTTACTGGCCGTTGCAGACAACTCGATTACCATCATGACCGAAGCACGGAAAATCGGCAAGGGAAAAGACAGAGTGAAAAAAGAAGCAGAAGAAATTGAAATCAATAAAGAAGATATAGTAACCACTAAGATATTGTTATCCTTCAAATAATCAAGCACAATGAACAGTGTAAGTCTCATAGAATCGTTTTCGGAATTCAAAGAATTCAAGAACATCGACAGAGAAACCATGATGGGTATTCTCGAAGAAGTGTTCCGCAGTATGCTCATCAGGAAATACGGATCGGATGATAATTTCGACATCATCCTGAACGTAGACAAGGGAGACCTTGAAATCTGGAGAAACCGCGAAATCGTCGCCGATGGAGAAGTAGAAGACCCAAACCGCCAGATCGCTTATTCCGATGCGATAAAAATTGAGCCCGACTTTGAAATAGGTGAAGACGCATCCGAAGAGCTGAAACTCGAGGATTTCGGACGCAGAAGTATACTTGCACTTCGTCAAAACCTGGTTTCGAAACTCCTCGAACTTGAAAAAGATAATATTTACGCGAAGTACAGCGAACGTGTCGGAGAAATCATCACCGGTGAAGTTTACCAGATCTGGAAAAAAGAAATACTCGTACTCGACGACGAAGGAAACGAGCTGATCCTTCCGAAATCAGAGCAAATTCCTACCGATTATTTCAAAAAAGGAGACTCGGTAAGAGCGGTGGTGTATAAAGTTGAAATGCGCAACAACAATCCGGTTGTCTTATTGTCCAGAAACGCGCCTGAATTCCTTGAGCGCCTGTTCGAAATGGAGGTGCCCGAAGTATTCGACGGACTGATCACCATTAAAAAAATTGTCCGCGAGCCGGGAGAACGCGCCAAAGTTGCGGTAGAATCTTACGACGACCGCATCGATCCGGTTGGAGCATGTGTGGGGATGAAGGGATCAAGAATCCACAGCATTGTGCGTGAATTGAAAAATGAAAACATCGACGTAATCAATTTCACGAACAACACACAATTGTTCATTTCACGAGCATTGAGTCCGGCCAGAATTACGTCCATGGAAATCGATGACGACAACAAAAAAGCGAATGTATATCTCAAACCGGATCAGGTTTCAATGGCCATTGGAAAGGGAGGACACAATATCAAGTTGGCAAGTAAGCTAACGGGTTACGAAATAGATGTTTATCGCGAAAGTGACGCTCAGGTCAGCGAAGATGTAGATCTGGACGAATTTGCCGATGAAATTGAAAGCTGGATCATCGATGAGCTCAAAGCAGTGGGTTGTGACACCGCTCGCAGCGTACTGGAAATCAGTGATGATGATCTGGTGAAACGTACCGATCTCGAGGTCGAAACCGTCCGCGAGATCAAGCGCATCCTCGAAGAGGAATTGGAATAATTCATATCTTTCGGGATTAAAGGGGAATACTAAGTATATAAAAGTTTGGAGACTGAATGGCAGGACAGAAAATAACACCGGTTCGATTAAGTAAAGCAGCAAAAGAGTTCAATATCGGGATATCTACGATCGTAGATTTTCTCGCTAAAAAGGGTCATGAAATTGACGCTACTCCGAATACTAAGCTTACTCCGGAACTGTACGAAATATTGCTCGATGAATTCCAGACGGATAAAGAGCGTAAAGAACGGGCCAAGAAAACCGTTCCCGGCCGTGAAGAGCGCCAGACGGTCTCCCTGAAAGATTCTGCCGCAAAAGCCCGAACCAAAGTAGAAGAGGAGTCTGAAGATATTCTGATCAAGAATATCCAGAATCCGAACGAGCAGGTAGTAAAAGCGAAATCGGATAAAATGCCCGGCCTTTCTGTGGTTGGCAAAATCGACCTCGAGAAAAAGCCAAAGCCTGTAGAGAAGAAGGAAGAGCCCCCGAAAGAAGAGAAAGAGGAAGAGAAAACGGCCGCTGCTCCGGAGGAAAAGAAAACAGAGACTCCTGCTGAAAAGGCACCCGAGGCTACCGTTGAAAAAACTCCGGAAGCCAAAACTGAAGATACTTCTAAAAAAGACGCCGAAAAAGCTGAGGCCGATTCTAAAGCTGCGCATCAGACGGCGCGTGAAGAAAGGGCGAAACAAGCCGAAAGCTCAATTGTGCGCGCTAAAGCTGCAACGCTAACAGGTCCTACCGTAGTAGGGAAAATTACCCTGCCGGAAAAAGCAAAGAAAAAACCAGTAGCTTCATCCGAAGACAGCGATCTCGGCAAACGAAAAAGAAAGCGTAAACGCATTCGCACCACAGCGGTGGATGTCGGTAAAGAAGGTGCCAAAGGAAAACCGGCACGTCCGAAAGCCAAAGCCAAAAAGCCCGAAATTGACGAAGCCGATATTCAGCGGGAGATTAAAGAAACCCTAGCGCGCCTAAGCGGTGGTGGAGGTAAATCAAAAAGCTCCAAGTTCAAACGTGCCAAACGCGACATGGTCGCCAGACGTACAGAAGAAGAGCTGCAACGCCAGGAAGAAGAACAAAAGACACTCAAAATCACCGAGTTCGTTACCGTGTCAGAATTGGCGGTGATGACGGGAGTAACCCCAACCGATGTTATTTCGGCGTGTATGTCACTGGGTATTTTTGTGTCCATCAACCAACGTCTCGATGCTGAAACCATTTCCATCGTTGCCGAAGAATTTGGCTTTGATGTGGAATTTGTAAGCGCCGATGTTCAGGAAGCAATTACTGAAGTAGTGGATGCCGAAGAAGATCTGATTCCCCGCGCTCCGATTGTTACGGTGATGGGTCACGTCGATCATGGTAAAACATCTCTTTTGGACTACCTCCGGAAAGCCAACGTTATCGGCGGAGAAGCCGGTGGAATTACCCAGCATATCGGAGCATACAGCGTGCAACTGGACGATGGGCGTAAAATCACTTTCCTGGATACGCCAGGTCACGAAGCATTTACCGCCATGCGTGCCCGAGGAGCCCAGGTAACGGATCTCGCCATCATTGTAATTGCTGCGGACGATAATGTGATGCCCCAAACGGTAGAAGCCATCAACCATGCTCAGGCAGCTGGTATCCCAATGGTTTTTGCCATCAATAAAATTGACCGTGCCAATGCCAATCCGGATAAAATCCGTGAATCACTTTCTGCAATGAATATCCTTGTAGAAGACTGGGGAGGTAAATTCCAGTCGCAGGAGATTTCTGCAAAAATGGGAACCAATATCGAAGATCTGCTCGAGAAAGTATTGCTCGAAGCAGAGCTGCTCGAACTTAAAGCCAATCCGAACAGACGTGCAGTGGGTACAGTTATCGAATCCTCGCTGGACAAAGGACGCGGATTTGTGTGTACCGTGCTCGTTGAGAAGGGAACGCTTCGGGTCGGTGATGTCATCCTTGCAGGATGCTACAGCGGCCGGGTGAAAGCTATGTACAACGAACGCGGTGTGGCAATTAAAGAAGCCGGCCCGTCTACTCCGGTAACAATGCTGGGATTCAACGGCGCACCAAATGCCGGAGATCAGTTCCACATTTTGGAGGATGAGAAAGAAGCGCGTCAGATTGCTACCCGCCGATTGCAGCTGCAGCGCGAGCAGGGCGTTAGAACCCAGAAACACGTTACCCTCGATGAAATCGGGCGTCGTATTGCATTGGGTGACTTTAAAGAATTGAACCTGATCGTTAAAGGAGACGTTGACGGATCCATCGAAGCATTATCCGATTCACTTCAGAAACTCTCGACAGAAAAAGTTCAGGTGAACATCATTCATAAAGGTGTCGGTGAAATTACCGAGAGCGATGTACTCCTTGCTTCAGCGTCTGATGGTATCATCATCGGTTTCCAGGTACGGCCTTCAGTAAGTGCCCGAAAACTCGCAGAGCGGGAAGAGATTCAGATCAAACTCTATTCAGTAATCTACGCTGCCATCGAAGAGGTAAAAGAATCGATGGAAGGACTGCTTTCTGCTAAAATTGAAGAACAGGTTGTGGGAACAGCCGAAATTCGGGAAGCATTCAGAATCTCCAAAGTTGGTACGGTTGCCGGATGTTTTGTTACAGACGGAAAGATTCACCGGAACAACAAAGTACGGATAATTCGCGACGGTGTGGTAATCTACACCGGGACATTGGGTTCACTAAAACGCTTCAAAGACGACGTTAAAGAAGTCGCCAGAGGATATGAATGCGGTTTGAACATTGACAAATACAACGACATTAAAGTTGGAGATGTCATTGAAGCATTCGAAGAAGTTGAGGTGAAACAAACGCTCGATTCTTAAGCACCCGTTTTTATATTGAGGTCCTAATCCAACGGTGCCGGTTCAATATTATCCCGGACTATATAGCTGGATGGATAATCTGCCTGAATTTCATTTTTGAAACGCTCGGCCTGCAGGCGCGTTCGGAAATCTCCGATGCGCAACCGGAAATTGGGTTGAAGCCAGCTTACGTATGCCCCGCATTCCGGATATTTCTGAAGAAAGTCGGTACGCATTGTATTCACTTCTTCCTTTCGGCCAAAGTACAATTGTATGCGATATCCTTCCAGCGGCAAATCTGCTTCAGAAATGGTTTCCATCAAAGTGGAAATATCATCATCCATATGCACGACCATCGTTCCTGGGCGCGAATAATTGCCGATGTAGCTTTTGTTGATAATGGAATCGATGGAATCGGGCTGAGCCTGAGCAATTGCACCAATAAAAAATATCAGCAGAAAGATGGATGGCTTTAGCATAACGGTGCAAAGATAACTTTTCGGTTGCCTCGTGATCAAACTTTGTTCCACTTATGGGTCAATCAATTGTGGCAAAATAAACGCTACAGCCGGTTTTTTCGGTTTGTGCGGTATTATTTAGAATGGTTATAAATTAATTACTTCTGCTTCGATTTACCCGGTTTTAGTCGTCCGTATACTTCTAATCCCCTAAATTTGCGTCCTAATTTTTGACCCTGTTTTAACGAAATTTAACCGTTAAATGATGCACGTATTGAACCGAATCTGTCGCTGTTTTCCTGCTCTCTTATTGCTGGTAATGAGTCTCCTGTTTTCTGCGACAGCGAGTGCTCAGCCTGATGGTGAGAAAATATTTAAAGGCTATTGTGCTTCTTGTCACCAGATAGACAAGGACATGACCGGGCCGGCTTTATTGGGTGCCCTCGATCGTTGGAGTGGAAAAGAAGATTTGCTTTATGAGTGGGTGAGAAATCCCGCTGGTGTTAAAGAATCAGGCGATCCTTATGTAAAGGAGTTACTCGCTGAATGGGAGCATAAAGCTGGTTTGATGACGGGTCAACCTTTGTCTGACGAAGAAATTGCTGCCGTTTTCGATTATATAGAGACGCCGCGGGAAGTTGCCTCCGGACCTGCCGTTACAAGTAGCGAAACCGAAGATATGGAAGGTGATAAAAATCCGGAAAGCGGAGAAACCATTTTCTGGTTGTCGTTGATTGCGCTGCTTTTGATGATCATCATTCTTTCGATGAGCAGTGTCCGAAGAGCCTTGTCCGGAACTCTGGAACAGCGTGAGGGAAAAGATGCTGCCGAGCCTACCTCTTACTTCCACGAGTTGAAAGTCTGGATGTGGAAGAATAAAGTGCTCACTTCTCTGGTGCTGATTTTCTTCCTGGTGCTCGGTTCTGTAGACCTGTGGGACCGGTTGATGGCGGTGGGTGTTTTCACCGGCTATAAACCCGAACAACCCATTGCTTTCAATCACACCTTGCACGCCGGCGAAATGGCCATTGATTGCCAGTATTGTCACAGTGGAGCATCCGACAGTAAACACGCCGGTATTCCTGCTGCAAGTGTTTGTATGAACTGCCACGTAGCCGTCAGCGAAGGTCGAACCGAAGCCGGAACAGCCGATATTCAGCGAGTTTATGACGCAGTGGGTTGGGATACCGAAAGCCTGAGCTATACCGGAGAACAAAAACCGATTACCTGGGTGAAGGTGCACAACCTGCCCGATCACGTATTTTTCAGCCATTCTCAACACGTAGCCGTAGGTGGGGTTGAATGCCAAACCTGCCACGGACCGATTGATACAGAATTTACCGTCGCCGAACAATTTGCTCCGCTTACCATGGGCTGGTGTCTCGATTGCCACAACAGCACTCAGGTCGATTTGAGCAGTTCAGAATACTACGAAGAAATGCACCAGCGATTCATCAATGATGAGCGTGGTCAGGAATTTTTAAAAGCATACCTCGAAGACGGTAACATTTCAGTGAAAGAAATGGGTGGCTGGGAATGTTCTAAATGCCACTATTAAAAAATTAAAGACAGAAGACCCAATGGGAGATTCAACAAAGAAATACTGGACCGGGTTAGAAGAATTGCACAATACCCCTGAATTCGTGAAGTCGGGAAACAAAGAGTTTCAGGAAGAGCTTCCGGTTGAAGAATTTTTAAATGATAAACGGTTGGGTTCTACCACAACCGGCCGACGGGATTTCCTGAAATTCCTCGGATTTGGACTGGGTGCCGCAACACTGGCAGCTTGCGAAGCTCCGGTAGTAAAGTCAATTCCATATGTGACCAAACCCGAAGAAATCACTCCGGGTATTGCGAACTATTACGCATCCAGTTATTTTGACGGATACGACTTCGCCAGTGTTCTTGTTAAGACCCGCGAAGGTCGTCCGATTTTTATAAAAGGAAACCGTCAATACGGACTTGCAGGGGGACGTCTCAACCCACGAATCAACGCATCTGTTCTTTCGTTGTACGATTCGGAGCGATTACAAACTCCGGTGATCGATGGAGTACAGTCGGATTGGGATCAGATGGATGCCAAAGTAATCAACGGTATTCAGGCTGCCTTGATCAACGGCCAGAAAGTGCGCCTCCTTACCGGAGCCATCAACAGCCCGTCCACGCGTGCGGCCATCAATAAACTTTCGGAAACAATTTCGGCGCAGGCTGGCGGAAATGCCGGTGACGATACATTCCGGCACTTTCAGTACGAACCAATTTCCTATTCAGGAATCCTCGATGCAAATCAGGAGAGTTTCGGTAAGAGTTTTATCCCCGATTATGATTTCGGTAAAGCAAAAACCATTGTCAGCGTTGCTGCAGACTTCCTGAACGGATGGTTGTTTTCGAACAACTACTCCGGACAATACGCACGCAACCGACGCCCGGAAAATGGTTGGATGTCAAACCACTTCCAGTTTGAGTCGCTGTTGACATTGACCGGAACAAACGCTGATGTTCGTCAACCCATTAAGCCCTCCGAGGAAGGTTTGATCGTTGCAAGCATCTACAATCAGATCGCGGCAAAAGCCGGGGCATCCTCCGTTAGTGTAAACACCAGCGAAGTAGACGCCCTGTGCAAAAGAGCTGCAGAGAAACTGTGGTCAGACCGCGGACAGTCACTGCTGGTAGCGGGCTCCAATAGTAAAAGCATTCAGGTTCTGGTGAACAGAATCAATGATTTACTCGGGAACTACGGTTCTACCATCAGCACCCGGAATCAGCTTTATCTCAATACCGCCAACGAGCGCGATATTCAGGATCTGATGGCAGAGATGAGCTCAGGATCGATCGGAATGGTGATCATTGCAGGCGTCAATCCCGCGTACAGCCTTCACAATTCCGAATCATTCCGCGAAGCATTGGGCAAAGTAGGAAACAGAGTGGCCTGTACACAATACATGGACGAAACGGCCAGCTTGTGTAACCTGGTTTGTCCGGATAATCATTACCTGGAATCCTGGAATGATTACCGCGTAAAAACAGATTTTGTGGCCCTGGCTCAGCCGACCATTACCAGACTTTACAATTCGCGTCAGTTTTCGGAATGTATGCTGAAGTGGAGCGGATCTGACGAAAGCTATAACGACTTTATTCAATCTACCTGGAGCAGCATGTTGCCCAATATCGCGGAAGGATTAACCTTTACCGATGACTGGAACCGTGCTGTACACGATGGTGGAATGAAACTCGCAGCTCCTTCGCTGGAGATGTCGGCATTTAGTGCGGATGTTTCTCGTGCGGCGAGTGATGTTTTTGAACTGTCGCAAATGGCGCAGGGCGAATTCGAAATGGTATTGTACACCAAGTCCGGTATCGGAAATGGAAATCACGCTTCCAATCCATGGTTGCAGGAACTTCCGGATCCGATTACCAAAATCACCTGGGACAATTACATCACCATGGCGCCGTCCGATCTTCGCGAAAGAGGATACAACGAATACCTCGGCGAAGAGAATCCGGCCACGATGATTGTGCTTACCGTCGGTGGAACCGAAATGAGAATGCCGGTTGTTCCCGTTCCCGGACAAAAGCCCGGAACCCTGGGTATGGCTCTCGGATATGGTCGTGGATCAAACGGTGAAAAAATTGGTAAAGCCGCCTATCAGGTGGGTGAATACGGCGGGCATGTAACCGACCAAAACGGTGCGTTGATTCCGGTGGGTAAAAATGCGTATCCGCTGGTTACGGTGGTGAAGGGGAATATCCTCTACAACAATTTTGCAGTAGGTATTTCAGGAACAGACGGCACCTATCCGATAGCGGCATCTCAGACGCATCACACCATCATGGACCGCAGCTCGGTACTTCGTGAAACAGACCTTGCGACGTTTAACTCCTCGGATAAAGAAGTTTATAATCCATCTGCAGCATTGGCTTTCCACGGGGCTCCGGAGAAGGACTCTGATCAGCAGCACGATCATGTAGCCGGTGAAGACCATGATCACGGAGATCATAAAGTTCACGTGAGTGACATTGACCTGTGGGCAGACCATCCGGTGAACAACATCGGCCACCGTTGGGGAATGTCGATTGACCTGAACGCCTGTATCGGTTGTGGAAGCTGTGTAGTATCTTGTCACTCAGAAAACAACGTTCCGGTGGTGGGTAAAGACGAGGTACGACGCGCCCGGGATATGTTCTGGCTGCGCATCGACCGCTACTTCAAGAGCGCGTTCGCTTCCACGTCGGCAAGGCGTCAGTACCGTCCTACGTGAGGAGAAGAAGCCCGATCCGCTCGCTTCCGTGCCCGAGCTACGCGAGCGGGCTCGCGAGCGAGGTCACGTGG
>CALDPJ010000064.1 GCA_937911795.1 uncultured Flavobacteriales bacterium
GCATTTATCACAGGTGCGCATTTCTTCGGATCCGTAAAATTCGCGGAAGCGCGGAAGGAAATCCTGTTCGATGTTGGTGAGCGGGAAATAGGTTTCGTGCAGTTTGTTATTGCAATTGTCGCAAAACCACATCAGGCCGTCTTTCAGATCGCTGCCTTTGCGCACCCGCTCGATTACGAGACCCACGGAGTTTGCCGGACGAATGGGAGAATGGGGTACTTTGGCCGGAAGCAAAAACATTTCACCGGCCCTGATCGGAACCTCAACGGCTTTTCCGTCTACCTGAATTTTTACAAGGATGTCGCCCTCCAGCTGAAAGAACAGTTCTTCGGTTTCGTTGTAGTGATAATCCTTGCGCGCGTTGGGTCCGCCAACCACCATTACGATGTAATCACCGGCTTCTGTATAGAGATTTTTGTTGCCGACAGGCGGTTTCAGCAAATCGCGGTTGTCTTCGATCCACTGAAATAAATTGAAGGGAGGACGAATGTTCATGGTGTTGGTTTTGAATTTAAAGTTAGCATTTTTACGCGCTCACGAATGAAACTTCCACCACCTACTCCGTGTTTCGGGAATAAATCGAAAATTCGGTGCGGCGGTTCCGGGCATGCTCCTCTTCGGTACAATGCACGTCATCTTTGCAGTGATTGACGAGGTGTTGCTCACCCAGTCCCTGACCTTCGATTCTACCGCCATCCACAGCGCTTGATTCAAGATAACGAATAACTTCAGCCGCACGTTTTTCGGACAAACGCAGATTGTACTGTGCAGACGCCCTCGAATCGGTATGGCTCCTGACTTTTACACCAATTTCCGGATTCTTCTCCAGAATGGTCACCAGCTTATCGAGCTGCTTACGCGCCGACTCATTCAGTTGAAAGTCATCCAGGTCGTAGTAAATGTTGGGAATGGCAAACCGGTCGTCCGGTGAAATTTTAATGGTGAGGTTCTTCTCGTTCAGCAATGACAAAATCTGATCGCCTTCGGCAAAACGGTTGTAAATAAAATCACGGCCGGTTCTGGTAAGGCGATGCAATACATTTCCCTGTTCATCCAAAATACTGATTTTCAATCCTGGATTATCTGCCATCAGGCGGAAAACATACTGATCATCCGGAAAGAGTTGTTTGAACAAAAACTTACCACCCTTTCTGGTGAATGTCCGGCTGATGATTTTGCCTTCGGAATTCAGCACCACAATTTCAATTCGGTCGGTGAAATCGCCGGCTTCGTTTTCATATACCTGCCCGTGAATATCGAGCGATAACAAACTGGCATCTTCCACTTCGAGCAGTTCGAGATTGTCGTGATCATCGGGTTTCAGCAATTCGAATTTAAAATCTCCGGAATCGCTCATATCGATCTTCTGCACTTTCTGATTCTGGTCGTTCAGGAAAAAGAGACTGAACCTTTTTAAGCGTTCTTTATCCGCAACATCGAGTACCAGCGAATAAGGAACTTGCGCCTTCACGAAATCGAGCGCAAAATATCCATTGTCATCCGTTACTGTTTTTTGCAATACACCCCCTTCTTCGTCTTTCAGAAACAACGTCGTAAACGGAGCGGGTTGATTGTCGTATTCGAGGATTCCACTCAACCGCCGATGGGTTTCGGGTGTAACCGCACGTTCGAGCGCATACAGGTCATCGCGACCCAGACCACCCGGACGGTTCGATGAAAAATACCCTCTATGAATTGACGCAAAACTAAGCGACAAATCATCCCAGGCGCTATTAACCGGAGCTCGCATATTCTCGGGTGCAAGGTGCATGGAATCGAGATGGATGGTGAATAAATCAAGTCCTCCGTATCCGGGCCATCCGTCACTGGAGAAATACACGGTTTTTTCATGGATGTGCGGAAAAACCTCGTCACCGGCAGAGTTGACCAGCGGCCCCATATTGATCGGCTCCGACCAGGCATCATTCTCAAATTTGCTGTAGTACAAATCCATTCCTCCGTAACCGCCTGGCATATCAGAACTGAAAATCAGCAACGTATCATCCTCAGACAGCGCAGGATGTCCTACCGAATATTCGCTGCTGTTGAAGGGCAATGGCTCGGGAACCGACCATTTTTCTTTCTGGCGGTGAGCTGAGTAAACCTTCATCGTGTTTACCCTGGCAGCACCGGTAAATTGACGTTCTACCTGGGTAAAGTAAATCGTGGCTCCATCACTTCCAAAGCACACCGGACCATCGTGAAAACGCGTGGTAAGTTGTGGAGCAAAAACATCGGGGCTCCAGAAGCTCGTTTGTCGCTTGTTGCTGAAAGGAGCATAGTAAATATTGTTAAACGGCTTGTTCTCGATGGCAAACTCTTCCCTTCCCGAATCGGTTTTTCTTTCTGTGGTGAATACCAGCCCGGCGTTGTGCACCACCGGAGCAAAATCGGCGAACGGTGAATTGATTCCCTGCAAAGGCACCACTATAAAATCGGTTCGCGGCTCAAATTTCGACACGATCTGCGTCCATTCCAATAATTGCTTCGCCTGCCCGTCATTCGGAACATGTACCAGATATTCCTGAAGTTTCTCTTCTGCCAGATCAAAATCACCCAGCAAAAAATGCATATAGGCGTAATAAAAATGATTGTTGGATTCGGCGGTAGAAAAACGCAGCGCTTTTTTGAAGAGTTTCCGCGCATCGGCGTACCGCCTTTCGTGTCGGTAGCAATGCGCCAGATTGTTGATGGCTAGTCTGTCGGTGCTGTCTTTTTCGAGCACGCGCTCATACAGTCGCGCGGCTTGTGAATATGCTTCCTTCGAAAAGTACCGATTGGCTTTATTCAATTGAGCAGAAAGAGACCCGCACACGAATAACAGCGCCAGCAGAATGGTATATGTTTTTTTCTGCCGATGCATTAAAAATACCGGGGTGATGTAAAATTCGCTTTAAACAGGTTGAATCGGTAACTCAGAAACAGCTCGTGTGAGCCCGAATGCTGTGCCCGCAGGTGATTGGTTGCAAAATCGTAGGCATAACCGAGCTCCAGTTTGTCGGTGATGCGGAACTGAATCATGGCCAGCAGTCCATAATTGAACCGATATCCCATTCCCAACCAGAAACGCTCGATGATCAGTGCGTTCAGGTTTATATCAAATTGCACCGGAGCATTGGATGCGTATCGAACCAGAACATTGGGTTTGAGCGAGAATTTCTCCGAAACATGAAACAAATAACCTCCGATCAAACGACCGTGCAGATATTGACGGGCTTCAGAGAATTCAACATCGCGGATTTTTGACTGGCTGAGATTGTTGAGTTCAATTCCGGCAAAGTAGCGTTCGCCGCTGATCATCACCCCGAAATCAAATGCCGGTGCCCACACGGAGCCGGAATTCTGGCTACCGATTACGTCCCCTTCATCGCGGTAATCGATCTCGTCACGGTTGAACTGGTGATTTTCGGCTGTTACCCGCAAACCAAAACTCAACCGGCTGCCGTCCGAAATTCGCAGCCGGTATGCGTACAGCAGCGACAATGAAGTAGTGGCATGGGCTCCAATGCGATCGTGCGCCGCCTGAAAACCTACACCCATATTTTCATTTTTCAACGGACTGTGAACCGCCAGCTGAAATGTTTCGGGCGCACCTTCAAAGCCCACCCATTGATTCCGGTAAATCGTGCTGGCAGTTAGGGCTTCATTATGGCCGGTGTAGGCTGCGTTTGCGTAAATGAGATCGAAGAAATACAGATTATCGAGGCTGCGCTGCTGGCCGACAACCAGCGCTGCGATCATACAAAGTAAGAATGTAAGGCCGTATCTCATCTCGTCAGATCGATATAGCCTTTGTACACCATTTCATTGACTTCTGCCACGTAGAAGTACGTTCCATCGGGCAAGTTTCCATCACTTCGGCCCTGACCCTCCCAACGAACCCTATCGTTATCATAATCTTTCCCATACCAGATTTCATCTCCCCAGCGATTGAAAATGCGCACTTCATTACCGGCAAACTGAGGCAACTCGATGTGTTCGATGTGCCAGTAATCGTTGTCACCATCGTTGTTCGGTGTGATTCCGGAATAGAAAATCAACCCGCAAATCTCTTCGCTTTCGAGTTCAATTTCGAAGGCCAATTCTGTTTGACAATTTTCGGTAACAATTGATACTGTGTAGCTACCGGCTTGCAACCCTGTGGCCGACGTATCGGTGCTGCCGTTGCTCCAGAGAATATTATACGGTCCGCTGCACCCACTTATTTCAATGGTTGCAAATCCGTCGCTGGCCCCGCGGCAACTTTCTGGTGTAGTTTGAAGCGATGCGACAATCAGGTTGCGCGTCACCGGTTGTTCGAATCCCTGGGTGACGGTGATGTTCCCGGATTCGCCGGTTTCAATAATGCTTTCGCCGACACTTGAATCGATATAAAAACTGCCGGAATAGTTGCTGCCAGAGGTTCCGATCACCTGCCGGTCGACCTGTATAGCCTGTCCCAGGACTATTGTGTGACAGAAAATCATCGCTGCTATGAAGGCAATGAGCTTCATTCCTCAGAAAGTATAAACCACCCCTGGTCACCGGCGCTGACAATCATGAGCGATTCTTTGGAGGAGCTGGTAAGATTCACCGGAAGTGCTATGTTATCGATCGTATCTCCAAGGGCTGGAACAACGAGCAACGCATGGATGGGAAGACCATCAAAGGTTCGTTTGATATAATAAATCCGACCCTCGCATTCGGAAGCCGGAGGCAGCTGCACAGTGGCCGCTCCGACAGAGACATTGACGATTAAAATATGATCTTCTTCGTTCAGGTTGATCAGGTTCAATACACCGGCATCTACATAACGGACTTTTCCTGCCACGGATCCATTCACCTGTAACCGGCTGTGTGGATTGTCATCCCCAATTCCAACATTGCCATCGCCTTTCACGTGAAATGCGGGTTGATTGTCACTTGTTTCGGAAGCGACGATCAGCGTATTTTCATCTTCACCAGCAATGTTGAGTTGGGCGGTAGTTTCTGTTGAGCCGACCGAGAACCTGTTGGCTACAAATACATTTCCGCGGTTGAAATATCCGGCCCAATCATTTCCGGAATTTCCCGGTGCATCGCCATAAATTGCCCGATTCTCAGTTCCACCGACAGCTCGTGCGAAAATTCCGTAATTCAATGATACTTCGCTTTCACCGGAAGCAAAAACTGCAACAGAATCCGCAGGTGCATTGCTTTCGTTGATCACTGTGAGTTTGTGCTCCGGTTCATCGCTTCCAATTCCAATCCGGGAATCGGTATTGTACACAGTTTCTTCTCCGACTTGCCACGGCCCGTAATTAGCCAGTGCCGCAAGGTTTACAGACTGTGTGATTCCTCCTTCGGTGAAAACGAGCATTGTGTCCTGCAGTTGAAACGATCCTTCCTCGATGAGTTCGTTGGTGGGATCGGCATCGGCGTCTTCAATCAACCCGGTAAGATCAATGGTATTGGTTGTGCTTCCCTGGTGAATGTGCAGAAAATTCCCATCAAGTTGAATGGAATCGATGAGTTCGTTGGTCGGGTCGGAATCAGCATCATCGATTAATGGAGTAAGGTCTATGGAGTTGCTTAAGTTGCCTTCGAATATGAACAGATTATTCCCGTCGAGCTGCAGGGAATCAATCAGTTCATTGGTTGGATCGGCATCGGCATCATCGGTGTTTTCTACCGTCGCAGCCATCGCAGCGTGCAGCGCGTAAGGAACAGAAATGAACCGCGAACTGCTGACTTCTTCAGGCCCTTCGCCGAGATCCATTTCAACAATGAGCCATTTTTCTCCAACACCCCAGTCGATTTGGTCGAATGTGCCGTTGATCACGCTCCCGTTTCCAATCTGAAGATTGACAAGACCGAACGCATTGGTCTCGGTATCGTGATACTCTGTGTACTCTTCGGCTCCAAACGGACCGTCATCCAGAATGGTGAAAATAACGCTCACCGGGTGGTTGACCAGTTCTCCACCGCTTTCACCATCCCTGGCTACCGCCTGATAATTGATGCGCTGCGGAACCTGCGCCTGAACGATTTCGGGGGCAATCAACAGCAATAAAAAGAACGCCGGAAACAGAATCTTCATGGTTAGCAGTTTACCTGTTTTTAATCGGAGTCTAAAGTAGTCCTTCCTGACATTTGCGGCCAATAAATACACAGGAAGCCGTAGAAGTGACTTATAGTGACACGTTGCCATCTTTACCCGCAAACAAGTAATTTTTAGATAATTACCGGCATGGCGTTAAAACTGCGTCAACAGCGAAATGTAAATAACTTGCCCGAAAACCCTAGAATTTACGGGTAAGATCGACTTCCGGGTGAAGCGGCTTTTGATCGAGCAGATGATCCACCAACTGTCGGGCGCACCATGGAGCGAGTAAAACACCTTTGCTTCCGGTTCCATTCAGTATGGAAAGAGATGGAAACTCCGGATGGCGACCAACAAAAGGACGACGATCGGCAGCGGTAGGGCGAACACCCGCTTTGTGGGCGGTTACTACAGGCTCGGAACCGAAAAAACCGGAGTGAATTTTAAGCATTCTGTCGGCTTCGCGCGGAGTGGGAACGTCATCCAGCGTATGCCATGCGTAGGTGGTGCCGATTCTGTATTGTCCATCGCCCCGCGGAACAATGAATTGTCCGTAATTGACACAGATCTCAGTGTCGGTTCCTGAATCAGTAATATCGAGCACCTCGCCTTTTGTGTGACTAAAGTTTAATTGACTGAAAAATGGATTTTGGTCAACTCCGGCACCTTCGCAAAAAATCACTTCGTCGAACGCACCATCCTTGTACCGGCAGATTTTTCCAACTTCCAGTGCCGAATGGTCAAAGCGCTCTATTATCAATCTGTTTTCAGCCATCAGGCGCAGACTATAGTGTTCAATGAGCATCTGGATATCCAGCCAACCGGCCGATCGGATAAATATTTGACCGAAGCCTTTGTCCATTCCGGCAGCACCACTTTCTGCTGGAGTATCTCCGAGGTATGCGGCGTAATCGGGCCGCTGTCTTTTCTTATCCCACCGGTCTTTTTCTACCTGACTGGAAATTACACGGAGTATACCTGTCTGGTGCAGCATGGAAACGCCCAATAAATCTTCGAGCTGTGTATAGGTTTGCTGCATCACCGGCAGTACTGCATCAATGTTCCACGATTTGGTGGTCCATTTAAAAACGAAGGGATTGAACAATCCGGCAGCAACTTTTGACGCGCTCCGGTGATGGGAATTGTCAACAACGACTGCCTGAATTCCACGTTGTTCCAGCTCGTGACATAAAACGGTTCCGGCCAATCCCTGCCCGATGATCAGAACCCGGGATTTCAGCATGGATAAAAAGGGGTAATCAAAGCTACAGTCAGATGTTTTCCTGAACCAGCACTTCGCGGATAATTTCCGGAAGCTGGTTGAATTCACGCTCTTTGCTTACAAATCGTTTGGCGCCGAGGCTGTAGGATTCTTCGATGCTCCACTCATTGTCGTTATTGGAAAGAAAAATAACCGGCGTTGTGATGTCGAAAGACTGCATGAGCTGAACCAGATCGAATCCACTCAAGGTAGGCATGGTAATATCGATGACAATAAGATCGAATTTTTCGGAAGTCAGCATTTGGATGGCCTCGGTACTGCTGGACGCAATATCGCTGTCGAATCCGTTGTTTTTAAGGAATTTTTTTGTCAGCTTGAGAGTAATCACTTCATCGTCGACAAGTAAAATGCGCTTTTTCATGCGTGTTTGCTGAATTTACTTATACTCATTTTCTACCGTGAATGTTTCATTAATGCTACTGTTTACCACAATTCAACGATCAACCGATGGTTCCTTGCTCCCGTTCAAAAGGGATGCCACTGCTACTTTGATTTCTGACACCTCAGTACTACAGGTTTCTATAAAATTTTGAACATATAAATGTACTCCTTTTTCTATATCATTATCAGCCAAAATATAACGCTCTAACTCAGAACATTTTGAAGCGATTTTAAGAGCTCCTACTGATCCTGCGGAGGAGCGCAACCGGTGTGCTGTATATCTGATTTCCTCCCAGTTCTTTTCCTCTTCAAGATTTTTTACACGCTGTACCTCTATCTCCACCTGATCCAGAAACATGGTCAGGATTTCTACCATGAAATCCGGATCGTCACCGGAAACAGCTAACAGAGGCTCGAGCGTAAATGGTTGGTTGGTCATGCTACTTAATTCGCCAAAAATAAAATTCTCAAATGAATACACACAATGGCAGCAGATTAAAATAACTTGTTAAACCATTCACTGTTCAATACATCATTCATGTTTGCCATTATGACAAGCCCCAGCAATAGTACCATTCCGAACACCTGAGCGTATTCCATGAATTTATCACCGGGTTTTCTTCCCGACACCATTTCATACAGCAGAAACATAACGTGTCCGCCATCCAACGCCGGTATTGGCAGAATGTTCATAAATGCCAGCATAATCGAAATAAATGCGGTCATCTCCCAGAATCGTGGCCAGTGCCATTCTTCACCGAAAAGAGAGCCGATGGTTCCAAAACCACCCACCTGTTTTGCGCCCGAGGCCGTAAACAATAATTTCAGGGACTTTACATAATTGGCAAGGGTATTAATACCATGATTCCAACCTGCGGGTATGGATTCGGCTAAACTATATTCTACTGTTTTATAGTCAAGTAAATTATTCGCCGCCTGATTATACGCTCCGATTCTACCTTCTTCACTGATCTTTACCGGAATGGCCATTGTTTCTTCGCCCAGCAAATTTCGGTTTTCAAACTCAACAGGTACGCCATTGCGCTGAACGTGCAACAGTACAGAATCGCCCTTAAATTGCTGAATATATCTCGAAAAATCATAAAAGAAAGGAACCACTGTATCGTTTATTCCGACGATTACATCACCTTCCTGGAGTCCGGCTTTTTGGGCTTCGCTACCAGGAGTAAAGCCCTGAATCTGAAACGGTACGCGTTCAAAGAACAATGTGCGGATTTTCTCATCGAGAATGGTTGAAACCACTTCTGGTTTCAGGGATATGGTTTTTTTATTTCCATCACGATCTACAGTGATTTCGCGTGCACCCTCAATCAGAATGAGTTTTGAAACATCCTGAAGCGTTTCGGGTACCACACTTCCCACCTGAAGAATTTTATCTCCGTCGCGAAAACCGTTTTCGATCATTAAAGAATTGCAGTGAACGCCGTAGGTCATGTTCTCCAAAGGCAGATATTCTTTTCCCCAGACAAACAACACCATCATGTAGATGAGGATTCCGAGCAAAAGGTTTACCGTCACTCCACCCACCATAATAATCAGTCGCTGCCAGGCCGGCTTTGCACGGAATTCCCAGGGCTCAGGAGGTAGTTTCATTTGCTCCTTATCCATCGATTCATCCACCATTCCGGAGATCTTAACATAACCTCCCAATGGCAGCCAGCCGATTCCGTAGGTAGTTTCGCCTATCTTCTTTTTAAACAAAGAGAAGTAGGGGTTGAAGAACAAATAGAATTTCTCAACGCGGGTTTTGAAAATTTTGGCCGGAATAAAATGGCCGAGCTCGTGGAGCACCACAAGGATTGATAAACTCAGTAACAATTGAGCAACTGTAATCAGCATATAATATTTAGTTTAAATAAGCTTTTGCCATTTCGCGGGTTTCACGATCGGTTTGTACATAGTCTTCGTATTCGGGACGTTCGATGTACGCTACCTTTTGCAGGCAATGTTCTATGAGATCGGACATTGCAAGAAATCCGATTTTATCGTGTAAAAATGCATCTACTGCAACTTCATTGGCCGCATTCAAAACACATGCCGCATTGCCGCCTTTTTCGAGCGCATCAAACGCCAATTGAAGATTCCGGAAAGTTTCTTTATCGGGTTGTTCGAAGGTGAAACTGCCGTAATTTGCAAAGTTAAAACGTTCGAAATCAGACTTCAGGCGCTGTGGATATCCAAGTGCGAATTGTATCGGCAATTTCATGTCGGGCAAACCCATCTGTGCTTTCATCGATCCGTCGGTGAACTGAACGATAGAATGGATGATTGATTGCGGGTGAACGATAACATCGATCTGCTCGTTTTTAAGGTTGAACAACCATTTCGCCTCAATCACTTCCAACCCTTTGTTCATCAGTGAGGCTGAATCAATGGTGATTTTGGCTCCCATATCCCAGTTCGGATGCTTTAAAGCCTGCTCCGTTGTCACATTTTCCAGGGCTTTCCTGTCCATGCCCCTAAAAGGTCCTCCCGAGGCAGTAAGGATCAACTTTTCGATGGGATTA
>CALDPJ010000065.1 GCA_937911795.1 uncultured Flavobacteriales bacterium
CGGTCTTTCGGCCCGCACAGTATAGTCTCTTTGTTTGGCGATGGCATTTGCTGTAGCTGATAAATTAAAGAGGGGTTGTGAGATTTCCTTCTGAAGTACTTTCCCCAGTACTTTCGTGAGAACAAGCGCACAAATAATTGTGACGAATACAATGAGTGCATACAATTTGAACCGCTCGTTCATGGCTTCAAGATTCGACTGGATATAAAGCGCTCCGAGATAAGTATCACCATTTTTTACGCGTTGGTAGCCTTCGATGTAATCACCAGAAAAGCGATAACCCCATTCAATTTGTTTGCAAGGCATTGTATCGTGAACCGACGCTTCAGGATACTGAGAAAAGATCTTTCCGTCTTTGTCATATAATCTCGCCGCAACGATATGTTCCTCTGCTTTGAGCGCGGCTAATACCAACGCCGCATCCTCGACATCATGAAAGGCCAGTGCAGCGGTAGAATTTTCAGCAACAACTTCTCCGAGGACTGATAAATGCGATATCGTTGTATTGCGAAAGGTGTAGAATTCATAAGTAATAAAAGACAAACAAGTGAGTGCCAAAACAACCACGCTGGTCAGCATGATTGCACGTTGAAACTTGATAGTCAATGGTTTGTTCTGGAATAGTTTCAATTTCTATTGACTGGTTGATGCGATTTCTGCTAAACGGAGAACTTTTGAGCTTATTTTTATCCCGGCAGCACCGGGTTTATCGGGATTGATCTGAAACCGAATCCTGTTGTCGACATTTTTAAAACGCACCATCCCTCCAATTTCTATAAAGTTTTCGGCATCGCTTACGGTGAGCACGGCTTTATGTTCGGTAATTTCAAGAACTTCTTTTACTTTAACCCTAAACCCTGGTTCGATATAGAGAATGTGGCATTGTGAAATCTCATCAGGAGTCTGGACATACCGAACGACAATGGGATGGGTTCCGCTGTATTCCTTATCAACGAGGTCCTCGAGAAAAGACCCGAAGGGATTAATTCCATATACTCCAATTATCAGAGGGGCACCCTCATATTGAAACGCGGAATCAGGCCATTCTATAAATTGAGTAAAATTGAATAAAAACGCTGCCTTCACCTGTTCTTCGGCAGGCGGCTGAGCCATTAGTTCACCCGAAAACCATCCGGTAAACAATAGTAAAAGCGATATGTTAAGAAACTTTCGCATTAAAACCGGCAGGCAATTTTTCCAAGAATTCTGGGTTCCATCCGGGTTGGAACACTCACTCCCGAGGCGTATCCATGATAATGCGTGTCTCCAAGATTTTGTCCTACTGCCGAAAGTTCGAGCCAATTTGTAACATCCCAACCAATTCGAACATCAAAGGTGAGATAATCATCGGCCACTGAATTTTCATCTGCTGTTCTGCCCCTGAGGATTACATCCAGGTGAAGATCATCGGTAAGATCAGCCATAGAATGTATCACCATCTGATGTTCCGGGTCGAAACCGAGAGAATTTACGTTGAAAGGCGCCGGTGCAGTTGTCGACAATTCTTTCTGAAACCATGTATATCCACCACGAATTCTCCATTGCTGAAAGAGCTGAATGGTTCCTGTGAATTCTACTCCATAACTGGTTCCTTCGCTGCTGTTTGTAATCTGGTACGTTTGAGTACCCGGAATTGCTTCTACGCTGTATAAATCATCATAAGTATTATAAAATCCTGCCAACGAAAGCATAATCTTTTGGGTAGGCCTGGCCCGATACCCCAGTTCGTACGCTATGAGTTTTTCGGAAATAAAATCGGGTCCACCCTGGACGCTGGGCACATCCGATGGAACCGGGAACGTGGGAAGATGATAATCGACATCAATTCTACTGGGCGTTCGCACTCCTCGTGAGACTGCAGTCCATATATTGTGACGGGGGCTGATGATATAACTCAGCCGTGCGTTTGGTTTTAGTTCGTATTCGGTAAATATGTTGTACTGGAGTTTAGCACCTACTGTCAAGTATAATTTCTCTGGCAACAAACTGATTTCGTCCTGAAAGAAGACATCATACAAAGGCATTGTTCTCAGCTCAGGTACAAAACCTACAAAATCTGTTTCACTGGTAACGAGGCTTTCCATCCAGCGGTAACTCCCGCCCCAAATCATTCGATGCCTTTTGGAAGGCGAAAAACTGTGCTGCACATTGACATCCACTGTGTGTAGTTGATCGGTAAATGTGCTCGGAATATCTTCGCGCCAGGTTCTGTCGAAGAATGCCTGCACCATGAGTTGTGATGTTTCGGAAAAAGCATGATCATATCTTGCTGTGATATTCTGTCCGTCGTAGGTGGTGCGTTCGGGTTCCGAAAAGGACATTCCACCATATACATTACCGATAATCGTTAAATCCTTCTGATCGTCAATCTCCCAAAGCATACGCAATCCGGCATGTGTTAAATTCCAGGCATCTTCGTTTTGTTGCCCGTTGTCGAGGGTTGTAAAATCCCGATGTTCTCGTTTTATAAAAGCGCGGTATGAGATTTTCTCTCCGATTTTACCTCCGTAGCGTACCGCTACCCGATCGGTAAGATGACTACCCGTAGCAACCGAAGCATACACTCCCTGGGTTTCATCGGCCGATTTGGTGATAATATTCACCACCCCGTTTACTGCATTGGCTCCCCATATTGTGCCCCCCGGTCCACTGATTACTTCAATCCGGTCTACATCCTCCAGTAATACACTTTGAACATCCCACAGTACACCAGCAAATAGTGGAGTATAGATGTTTCTTCCATTAATCATCACCAGCAATTTATTCGCAAAAACAGAATTAAAACCACGAGAACTAATAATCCATGCATTCGACTGCAATTGCTCTACCTGCAGGTTGGTCGCCAACCTCAACGCCTCCGGAATATTTGTGGCACCCGATCGGCGCAATTCTTCGCCGGTAATGATCTGAATGGCCGAAGCCGTTTCGCTGAGTTTTTCCAATCGTCTGGAGACCGAAAAAACTTCAATATTCATCAACTCTTCCATACTCATTGACTTGAGACGGGTCGGAAGGGTGTCGGCTTGGCCCTGAGAGAAAGCCTTCGATGATGGAATAATTAAAAGCACCATCAATAGTACGTATAAGAAGATTTTACTGTTTCCCTGCTTCGTCTTACCCCCGGAAAAATCGGGTACAATTAACGGCGAAAAAAGGCCGGTACGGGATTGTAATTGTGTCTGCATTGTTCAATTGCGTTAAGTTGGTTCATAGCACCACAACATTCTGTTTCAGGTCGTGCGTGGCGGTTTTCATTTATTCAGGTATCGTTATACCCATAGTCAAGATCATCGAGTATTTTTTGTACTTTTTCTCTACTCAGCGGTTTGGTTATATAGCCATCTACTTTATAGGATTTTGCTTTTTTAATATCCCGGATATTGGCCGAGGAGGATAGAATGAAAAAAGTAATGCCGGTATAATCAAAGTTTTCGGTTTTCAGCGACTCCAGAAATTCGAAGCCATCCATCGAAGGCATATTGATATCGAGCATTACTACAACGCGATCATCGTGTTTGGTAAAGCGCTGCCGGCCCTCGAAATACTTCAATGCTTCTGCAGCACTCAACACACTTACTATTGCAAGATCTCCGGCTACAGACTCAATCAACCTGGTATTCAGGAAGTTTGAAGCCCTATCGTCGTCTACCAATAAAATGCGGACTTCCGGTTCTTTCATTTCGGGTTGAAAAAGTACCGAATATAGCCAATTCGCATTGAAAGTTGATTGAGAATTGCTTTTTAAATCCGAAAAACTTGCTGTGGGAAACGAAAACTTTATATTTAGTTATTTTAGCATAAGCTTTAACAGACCCGGGCAAAGGTTCATAAAGGCCCGAAAGCAGCATAAGGAGCGAGAAAATTAATTATTTATCTAATTAGAAAATGAATACTGAGGGAGAAGAGCGGGCGGAAATAAAAACGCTTTTAGATGAGTTCGATAATTATTTTGCTAACACCATAATTCCGCAGATATACATTGATGCCGGTTTAATTCTTCGAAGGTTTACTCCTCCGGCCATGAAACAGTTTGATCTGAGAGAGGAGCACCTTGGGAAACCCATTTTGGATGTGCTCGATAATTTTCGTTTTCCCTCTTTTGTCGATAATGTAAAACAGGTAATTGAGCACAAAAATATCCTCGAAAAAGAAGTTCAAACTACCGATCTGAAGTGGTATCAGATGAATATTCTTCCGTATATCAGAAGACAGGACAATAAAATTGACGGAGTGATCATCACATTTGTTGACATCACTGCCCGCATCCACGATCTGAAAGAGCAGGAAAAACTGGTTGCCGAAAATGAAATCATCATCGACACTTTGGTTCATGATATTAAAGGGCCGCTCAGTGTACTCAGTATGGCGGCGTCAGAATTGAAAAAATCCACACAACTCAACAAACAGGACTTTGATAAGATTCTGGATATTTTAGACACGACCGTCGGAAAGATGGTTAAGTTCATCAACGAAATCACCGAAAATCGCCACACGGTTCAGGAGCATCCTACTCATTCCGAATTACTCGATCTTGAAAACATTCTGGAAGACGTTCTCCTTTCGCTGCGCGATCAGATTCATAAAACCGGTGCGATCGTTAACCTGAATATTGAAACCTCGCAGGTTAATTTTACACGGCGTAAACTAAGGAGTATTCTTTACAACCTTATTCTGAATTCTATCAAATACAAATCTCCGGACAGAATTCCTGAAATAGCAGTTAAGAGCGTCCGGAAGGGTGAATACGTTGCCATTTCTGTGCAGGACAATGGAATGGGTATAAAGAAATCATTGCATCAAAAAGTATTCGACAAATACTTTCGCGAGAACAGTTCCGTTGAAGGATCGGGAATTGGATTGCACCTGGTAAAGCAGCTGATCACCAACGCCGGAGGCAAAGTTGAGCTGGATAGTACACCCGGAAAAGGAACCGAAGTAACCATTTATATACGAAGTACAGCTGGTTGACGAACGTACCTTTTCAATGACGAAAGGCAATTTTATAAATTTCCCACACTACAGGAATTAGCATCCGGTCACCGTTGAAATTTTCAAATTAAACGGACGAGGTATCTTCGGCGGATGTGTCTTCCTTCCATAAATTAGCCGCCGTTTTATGGTTTCCAGTAGAATAGTTCGTAGTTTCATAAACCGCTCACAAGACAGAAATTATTTCTGTATCACATTGCCAATTTCAAGCAGGTTATGAAAAAAAAAGAAAAAAAGGAACTTCTGGAAATACGAACGCTCACGGACGAATTCGAAAATTATTTCGCGAATACCATCATTCCTCAGGTGTATATTGACGCTGATTACGTACTGAGAAGATTTACTCCGCCCGCGATGAAACAATTTGACCTGAACGTCGATCACCTCAACAAACCCATTTCTGATGTGCTGGATAACTTCCGGTTTCCCTCATTTATAGAAAACATCAAATACGTGATTGAGCATAGAGAGAGCGTCGAAAAAGAAGTACAGACGACTGACATGAGTTGGTTCCAGATGAATATTCTTCCGTACATCAGAAAACAGGACAATCGGATCGATGGCGTGATTGTAACCTTTGTCGATATATCCAGGAGAATTGAAGACCTGAAAGAACAGGAACGATTGATCGCCGAAAATGAAATCCTTTTTGACACGGTGGTGCATGACATCAAAGGCCCGTTAAGTGTCTTAATTATGGCTGCCTCAGAATTGAAAAAAAGTGAAAAACTCAGCGAAGAAGATTTTATAAAATTGTTGGATATCGTCGACTCCACCGTTGGAAAAATGGTCGAATTTATCGACGAAGTATCCGAAAATCGCAAAGCGGAATACAGTAATGTCGATCAATCGGAACTGCTCAATTTTGAAAATATTCTTGAAGACGTCTTGCTTACGCTACGCGATCCAATTCATCGAACCAATGCAGAACTTCGGTTTGATATCCAGGTCTCACAAGTCAGTTTTTCACGAAGAAAGCTAAGAAGTATACTATATAATCTTGTTCTTAATTCAATTAAATACCAGGCTTCCGACAGGATACCGGAAATATCGGTCAAAAGTTTTCGGGAAGGAGATTTCGCAGTGATTTCTGTCGAGGACAACGGAATGGGCATAGAAAAAGCCTTACAAAAAGATGTATTCAAAAAGTATGTTCGTGCTGACGAATCAATTGAAGGAACCGGAATCGGATTACATCTTGTTAAGCAGATCATTACACAAGCCGGAGGAAAGGTAGAACTTGAGAGCACGCCCGGAAAAGGAACCGAGGTAAAAATCTATATCCAAAGAACCTTGGCATAACCAATCATAAAATGCATCTTTGAATCCGCGCAGAAAAACAGAAAAACGAATGTATCCTAGTAAAGGTGAGTGGAGCATATTGCTTGTCGACGACGATGACACGACAAACTTCCTGAATAATTTACTTATTAAAGAAGTACACCCTGCGATTGAAGTTCATACAGAATCCGGCGCAGTTGCAGCCCTGCGATACCTTAACAGTCTTTCAGAAAACGCCATTACAAAACAAAAACTCCTGGTGTTTTTTGACATCAATATGCCCGAGATGGATGGCTTTGAATTTCTGGATGCCTATGAAAAAGGAGATCGCCCACAGATTGAAACCACCATCATTATGCTCACATCGTCCATCAATCGCCGGGATATTGACCGCGCCAAAGAACATCAGCTCTACGACATCATTGAAAAGCCTTTGACTCCTGAAAAATTAAAGACAATTTTTTCTGATCTGGGAATTTAAGAACCCGGTGTAGTCAATGTCTCTTTAATTTTCACTTATACGCCATTTGTCTGATTGCGTATAAATTGTAATTTTAGTCGGTCATGAAAACACTACTTTTCATACCATTGGCATTATTCATCAGCGGTATAGGAAACGCCCAACATTCCGAAGAATACATAGAAACCAGGATAGACTCCGCATGGCAAACGCTGCAAATTGTTCAGAATCATGGACGTGCAGAACAAATTTCAAACGAGCTTCTACAGATTGCAAAAAATCAGGAAGCTTATCGAGCCGAAGTGACGGCCTATCAGGTACTGGGCGAGATAATGCATCACCGGCACCAAACAGACAGCGCGATAAAATTCTACAAACGGGCATTGTTATTGGCTACCGATGAAGAGGATCATCGTGAAGCAGCATATATCCTGCAATCGCTGGGAATGAATTATGACAAGATGGGTCGATTCAACGAATCGCTCGATTACCACAACCAAAGTATCGAACGCTGGACCGAAATCGGCGACACCTCAGAACTGATTTTTGCGCTGTTCAAAAAAGGAATTCTCCTGGACGATGCCGACCGGCACAGCCAATCGCTCGAAACCAATTTTCAGGCTCTTGCACTGGCTGAAGCTGATCGCGATACGGTGAATGTTATCAATGCGTATACCGGAATCGGAATTGTGCACAAAAAACAAGGAAATTACTCCGAAGCGAAGACATTTTATGAAAAAGCCATCCACTTCAGCGAGTTGATGAATAATCCTCACCTGAAAGCAATGGTCCGGGTAAATCTTGCACTGGTATATAAATCGGAAGGCGAATTTCAAAAGGCCTATCACATTTTTGAAGAATTGGATCGGTTTTATGAAACAGAAGGTTACAATTATGGTTTGTTACCCACGTCTATTAATAAGGCAATATGCAGCAACCGACTCGGTTTTCACAAGCGGGCGCTCGAAGAAGGAATCAAAGGACTCTTGCTGAGTCAAAAAATGAATGCCAAAGAAGCCGAAGCCGACGTGGCAAACGAGTTGGGAATCGCGCACCTCGCTCTTGGTCAATTGAAAGATGCGCTCCATTGGTCTATGCATTCAATAAAAACCGCAGCCGAAAGTCATTCTATAGAGAAAAAAAGAGACGCAGAAAAAACACTGAGCGACATACATGCCGCAATGGGCGATTATGCAAAGGCGCTACATCATTATAAATTATTCATGGCGTATAAAGACACCATGTTCGAAGAACGGAAATCAGACCAGATTCTTGAGTTGCAAACCCAGTACGAAGCCAAAGAAAAAGAGCAAGCTATTGAAGCGCTCGAAGCCTCTTCTGCATTTCACCGGTTTCAAAAAAACGCGTTTTTATTGGGTTTGATCGGGGTCATTCTGTTTTCTGTTTTGATTGTAAACCGGGAAATTAAACGACGAAAGAAAGCCCGGCGTTTATTTCAGGCGGAACAGCAATTGGCGTTGGTTAACGAAGCTCGCTTAAAGGACCAGTTGGTCTTTAAAAGCCGGGCGCTGGCGTCGCAGGCATTGCACATTGCTCAAAAACAGCAAATGATTCAGGATCTGAAAACGGAAATTCTGGCCGCCAATGACATGAGCAATGGAAGTTCGGATACCACATCCATCATCCGAAAAATTAATTTCGATGCAAAACTCGACGATCAATGGGATCAGTTTATGCAATCTTTCACAGAATCCAATCCCGGATTTCTTCCGGCATTGATTCAGCAATATCCGGAGCTGTCAAAAACCGACCTGCGGATTTGCGCGCTGATTAAGATGAACCTCAACAATAAAGACATCGCGTCGGTGCTGAACATTTCGGACGAAGGTGTGAAGAAAGCACGCTATCGGTTACGAAAGAAGCTTAAGCTGGACAACCCCGAAAATTTAGAAACGGTTATTTTGAAGATTGCCTGAAATTATCTTCGGTTGTATTTTTCGGCATAAGATTTCCAGAGAGAGCCCATAAATTCACCACTGCGCATCTGTCGAAGTGCTTCAAGAGGATCATCAATCAACTTCATCAATCTTTCATCCCGGGTATAGTCAATATTCTGGATTTTCATCATTTCCCGAATCTTCTCCATTTCTTCCTCGATCAACGTTCGGTTCTGCCCCAACCACATTTCAAATTCCGCATCGGTTAATGGATCAGTATTTATCTGCACTTTCTCTGGTTTCTGATTTTGCGATTTCTCATTCCCTGAAGAATGTTGACTGATTAAATTGCCGTTTTGAATTGCTGCCTTGATTTCTGCCAGCTCATATTTAATATCGGACATTTCCTTTTCTATTTCGGCGACCCGTAGAGCCAAAACCTTATTGTTCATTCCTATAGACATATTGATACGATTCAACCCCTCGCTGTAACCTGATTCCCACGCAACACCAATTATTTGAGCAATTTCAGAAGCAGATAAATCCTGAGGATTTGCGGATCTTGCGAGTCCGTCATGGCTTCCGGACGGTAAAATAAAGTCTCCGGCACTTACTTTGCCTACTACAGACACCGGTACCTGTCCTAAAAAGGCAACTTTCTGAAAATCTGCTTTACGGCCGGCAGGAGGAATATTTCCAAGCACAACTGGATTGGTAGAAATGACGAGGATATGATCAACGTCATCAATCCTTTTGCTGATTTTTCCGGCG
>CALDPJ010000066.1 GCA_937911795.1 uncultured Flavobacteriales bacterium
CTGTTTGATCAATCGGCGATGGACGGTTATGCGATTCGTCACGAAGAGGCCAATCAATACGAACGGCTGCGTGTAATCGGCGAAATTCCGGCCGGTGCCACGTCGTTTCCGACCATGGGCCCCGGAAATGCACTGCGCATTTTTACCGGTGCGCTCATGCCTTCAGAAGCCGATACGGTGGTAATTCAGGAACACGTGCGGCGCGACGGACCGTGGCTGCACATCGAAAAACTTCCCGATCCCGGCAAAAACATCCGGCGAAAAGGAGAACAGATACAAAAAGGAAGCGTTGCGCTGCAGGTCGGTACGTTGATAGACAGTGCGGCAATTGGCTATCTCGCCTCTATCGGAATTGAAGAAGTTGCCGTTTTTCAAACTCCGGCTGCCGGAATCATCACTACCGGCGATGAGTTTCTCTCTCCCGGAGAACACCCCCAGCCGGGTAAAATTTTTGAATCAAACGGGCAAATGCTCGAGTCGCTGCTGCAACAGGCGGGTTATTCCTCCAAACGCATAATCTGCGAAGATTCGCTCCCCAAACTCACCGACACAATATCCCAATACGCCCGGCAATTTCCGGTGCTGTTTGTCACCGGAGGAGTTTCGGTTGGAGATTATGACTATACCTTGCAGGCGCTCGAAGCTGCGGGATTCGAAATTATCTTTCACAAAATCAACCAAAAACCCGGCAAGCCACTGTTGTTCGCTGTTCGCGGGGAATGTATGGCTTTCGGAATGCCCGGCAATCCGCGGTCGGTTTTGTCGTGTTATCACCATTATGCACTTCCGGCGCTGAAGAAGATTGCCGGCGCGACATATCCGTTGTCACCCTCATTTCGGCTTCCGCTCACCGAACCCATTGAAAACAAAAGCGGAAAATCGCTTTTTCTCTACGCTACACTTTCGGATAACGGCGTCACCCCCACAAAAAGCCAGGGATCGCACATGTTGCAGAGTTGTGTGAATGCCCACGCGATGATCGAACTCGAACCGGAAAAAAGTCAGTTCGCTGCCGGTGATGTAGTCCTTGTTCATTTACTTCCGCAATGAACACACCAACCTACAGTGCAGCCATTTTAGCGGGCGGAAAAAGCACGCGTTTCGGAAGCGACAAAGGTCTTGAACTCTTCCGCGGAAAACCGCTCGTCATGCGCGTGCTGGACGTATTCAAACCGTTAAAAATTCCCATTTTTATAGTGTCTGATAATCCTGATTACCAAAACTTTGATGCACCTATAGTAAAGGATGAATTCAAGTCTATCGGGCCGCTTGGAGGATTGTACAGCGCACTTCAATATTCCACTACTTCGCACTGTTTTTGTGTGGCCTGTGACATGCCTTTTCTGGATGTGCGTCTCTTTCAAAAAATGATGGACTTTGCCGAATTCGAAGCAGTGATTCCGGTTTTTAAAGGTCGTCCACAACCCCTCGCCGGCTGCTACCAAAAATCTGCGTTGCCGGTTATCGGGCAACAGATCAGCCAGGGCGAATACAAGATGACCGATGCGATTGAACACCTGCACCACCATGGGCTCGATGTGGATGAAAATTGCGAATTTTACGATTCACAATTATTCGCCAATATCAATACCCGCGAGGAATGGAAACGACATCAGTAAAAGTTCAAATAAACTGGTTTGGGCAGTTGAGTGAACTCGCCGGAAGTGCAGAAGAATCGGTTGAAATCAAAAGCGACTCCACGGTCCAGAATCTCATTGAGCAGCTTTCTGAAAAAAATCCGGAACTGAAAACCATTCCCATTTCTGCTGCTGTAAATAACGAAATGGCTACTGCCGATCAGAAACTTTCTGACGCCGATCACGTTGATTTATTTCCACCGTATTCGGGAGGATAATGAACGAAAACGAACGATACCGACGTCAAACCGACCTACCTCAAATCGGTGAAGATGGCCAGCAAAAGCTTAGGTCTGCCCGCATTTTGGTTATCGGAGCCGGTGGATTGGGCTGTCCCGCCATGCAATACCTGGCCGCTGCAGGAGTACGAAAACTCATCATTGTGGATTTCGACAGGATCGACATGACCAACCTCAACCGGCAAATCCTTTTCACACCCGAAGATATCGGTGAATACAAAGCTGAAGTCGCGGCCAGAAAATTGAAACTGTTCAACCCGCAAATCGAGACGGAAACCATTACGGCCCCACTCAATGCCGAAATTGCAGCAGAACACCTCCCCGATTGCGACCTCGTGCTCGACTGCACCGACCGACCGGGTGTGCGTTACCTGATCAACGATCTCTGCGTGCAATACAACAAACCTTTTGTCTACGCCGGAATTTACCGCTTCGAAGGACAATTGGCGGTGTTTAATTTCGAAGGAGGAGCCACCTATCGCTGTGCTTTTCCAGAACCCACCGAAAAGAAAATTTATGCATCGTGCGAAGACAATGGCGTGTTGGGAACCGTGCCCGGAATTCTCGGCGTGATGCAAGCCAATGAAGCCATAAAACTAATTGCAGTAAAGAATGAGGTGAAGAACAACAGTTTACTGATAATTAACTTTTTAAATAATTCATTCCGCTCGATAAAACTGAAGCGTCAAACGGATTATCAAACGATTTTAATAAATGATTTTATGAACGAACTCACCGTAGAAGAACTCAAAAAACGAATGGATACCGGAGAACAATTCACCTTTGTGGATGTGCGCGAACCTTTCGAAGAACAAGCTCCTGCAGCACTGAGCGGAATCAATATTCCCACCAGCAACTGGAATCCCAAAAAGCTCATTGAAGCGCTTCAACCCGGAAAACCGACCATCATCTTTTGTCAACACGGGCACCGCAGCAAAATGGTCATCGACTCGATGCCTGAGGATGTACAAAAACAACTCGTTAACCTCTCCGGTGGAATATCTGCCTGGAAAAAAGAAATAGTACAGAATTGATGTCTAAACCGATGAAAAACATATTTCGGAGTGGTGCTATTCAACCGTCGATGATTGCAGATTCGATTGCCAAACATCAGCACAAAACGGATATCGGCGGGCATTACCTGTTTCTGGGTCAGGTTCGTGCCGATGAAATCGAAGGAAAAAAAGTGAGTGCCATCCACTATTCTGCTCAGGAAGAACTGGCCAATAAAGTGGTGCACGAAATTCGCGAACGGGCATTTGCGGAATTCGATCTGAGCTGCCTGCACATCTATCACAGCCTGGGCGAAGTGAAAGCCGGAGAAATTTGCTTCATGGTTTTTGTCTCTTCGGGTCACCGCGAAGAACCGTACAACGCCGTTAAATTCCTCGTAGATTCTGTGAAGGAAAAAGCCCCGATTTTCGGAAAAGAGATTTTCGAAGACGGATCACACCAATGGAAAGAAAACGCGCCGCAATCATGAATGACATTACGCACAAGCCGCACACGCTGCGATACGCACACGCCACGGCGATTCTGAAAGTGAGCCTGCCCGAAACCATGGCGGCCATCGAACAGAACAAAATTCCAAAAGGAAATATCTTCGAAATGGGCAAAGCTGCAGGCTTGCTGGCTGTGAAACAAACCCACAACATGATTCCGGATTGTCACCCCTTGCCCGTGGAATCTGCGCAGATTTCCTACGAGGTGCGCGAACTGGAAATCCACATTCACATGGAGGTGAAAACGATCTACAAAACCGGTGTGGAAGTTGAAGCGATGCACGGCGCGAGTGTGGTGGCGCTGACGATGTACGACATGCTCAAACCCATTGATCCGGGAGTGGAAATTCACCGGATAAAACTCGAAGAAAAACGCGGTGGACAAACGACTTTTAAGACCAATGTCTCCCGAAATTTCCGTGCGGCAGTCATTGTGTGCAGCGACTCGGTGAGCAGCGGTAAAAAGGAAGACAAAGCCGGCAAAGCGGTAAAAGAAAAACTCGAAAAACATCAGCTGGAAGTGGCGGAATACACCATCATTCCCGATGAGCCGGAGCAAATCAAAGATGCCTTGCTGCGCGCGAGAGAGAACCAGTTTGACCTGATTGTTTTCACCGGTGGAACAGGATTGGCTCCGCGCGACAATACTCCGGAAACGCTGCAACCACTACTCGACCGCGAAATTCCGGGTGTGGCAGAGGTCATCCGCGCGTATGGTCAGGAACGTACGCCCTACTCGATGCTGTCGCGAAGTTTGTGCGGCCTCACCGGAAAAACACTCGTGCTTTCGTTGCCCGGGTCTACTGCCGGCGCCAGCGAATCAATGGATGCTGTTTTCCCGGCCATTTTGCATGTGTTCCGCGTGCTGGACGCCGATTTCAGCCACTGATCAACTAACCGAAGCCTGCTGGCGAAGCTTTCGTAACTTTGGGTAGTAAACCGAAAAAGCTATGAGCGCTACACGATTGCCTTCCGAAAATTTCATTTTTAATCAGTGGGTACCTGGTGATTCGGGTGAACAATTAATAGTGCTCGATAAATACCGGAATGAACCCATTGCCGAAATTGAAACCGCCGGTGAAGCGCAACTTGAAACCGCCATTTCGGGTGCGGTGACGGTTTTTTCGGAATTCAAAACGTGGTCGGCGGGTAAGCGATCCGAACACCTGGCAAAACTGGCTGAATTACTCGAAGCCAAACGCGATTTCTTCATCGACTTGATTGTGCGAGAAGCGGGAAAACCCCGTAGTTATGCGACCAACGAATTCAACCGAAGTCTCACCACCCTGCAAACGGCCGTTTCCGAAGCCGTGCGTTTTGGCGGTGAAGTCGTTCCGCTGGACTACGGCGCAGGTACCGGAAAAACCGCATTCACGCGTCGCTTTCCTGTGGGTGTTGTGGCAGGAATCACACCGTTC
>CALDPJ010000067.1 GCA_937911795.1 uncultured Flavobacteriales bacterium
GAGGCCGGTGATTGTCCGCAATCATACACCATCTACAGAACGTGGACAGCTACTGACATCTGCGAAAACGCTGTAAGTCATACTCAGGTTATCACCATCTCTGACAATACAGCTCCTGTTTTTGCCGACGTGGTTGAAGACATCACCGTTTCGTGTGACGAAGTTCCTGCGGCCGCAGAGATGACTGCCACAGACAACTGTTCTGATGTAGATGACATCATCATCACATTCGAAGAAGAGACAACCGCTGGTTGCCCTTACACCATCACCAGAACATGGACTGCTGTTGACGAATGCGGAAACGCTGTTTCTCAGACACAGGTTATCACTGTTGTAGACGAAGAGGCTCCGGTATTGAGTATGTATCCTGAGGATATGACTGTTCCTTGTGACAATATTCCTGAAGCTCCGGTTGTAACGGCTTCTGACAACTGTGACTTTGATCTGACCATCACAATGGATGAAACAGACTTTGAAGGTTGTGCTGGTACATTTACCCGAACCTGGTCGGTAACCGACTGGTGTGGTAATTCAACCATACACGTTCAAACGATCACTGTTGTGGATACTTTGGCTCCTGTCTTTAACGAGTCTGTAGAAGATATGACTGTAGAGTGTGACGAAGTTCCGGAGGCAGCGACCATCACTGCTTCTGACAACTGCGATGTTGATGTAACAGTTGCATTCAACGAAAGTACTGAAGAAGGTGAGTGTGAAGGTTCTTATACCCTCATCCGCACCTGGACAGCTACCGATGACTGTCAGAACGTAAGTGTTCTGGTTCAGACCATCAATGTTGAAGACACCACTGCACCGATTTTCGTAGATGCTCCGGATGACGCGACATACACTTGCACGGATTCCATTCCAGCTTTGGAAGAAGTGTTGGCAATTGACAACTGTTCTTCAACCATCACTTATACCGCCGAAGAATTTATCGAAGGCTTTACAGGTGAAGACGGACTGGGTCAATGTGAGCTTTTCACTCCGTTGAATGTTACAGGAGCTGCATGGGCTCTTTGGTTGCCAAACAGCATCGGTGAGCCACAATACTATCATCTGAATGCTTCCGGTGGACAATTCGTTGAATTGCCAAACGGACGTGCTCACCTGACTGGTACGGTGTATTCTCCGAGCAATCCGAACAAGCGATGGATCATCGATGTGTACTTCAAAGACCGTGCTGACTGGGCTACCTGGGAGGCTTTGGGAAGAAGCTATAAAGATGATGCAAGTGTTGCAGGAAACCTGTACGAGACTTGGGATTACTACATCCTGAATGCTGATAGTGCGGTTCTTATTGGAGATGGAATGTATGCAGGATCGTCGTTGACCCTTGCACACGCACCGGCAAGTAACTACTTCGGATTCCAGGTGGGTGAAGCGGCCAATAACCGTAACGCTGCCAATGGAAGTTCAGGTTGGTTCTACTACGACGGATTGTGGATGGGCAACGAAAGTGTGAACGGTATTGGTGACTTTGGATTCGAATCAGAATGTCCTGAATGCGACTACACCATTACACGAATCTGGACTGCTACCGATGACTGTGGAAATTCAACTACTGCAGTACAAATCATCACTGTTGAGCCAGGCGACGAAGAGAATCAAAACTTCGATGAGGTTGCTCAGGTAAAACAACCAGGTGTTGTTCTGTCGGCATGGCCTAACCCTACTGCACATCGTTCTACCATCAACTTTACCATACCGTTTGAGTCGAACATCTCACTTGAAGTGTTCAATATGGATGGTAAACTGATTGAGACATTGTACCGCGGAAATGCCGCTGCCGACCACGAATACAACTTCGTATTTGAGGGCGGAGATCTTGCAAACGGTATCTACCTGTACAAACTCACTACCGAGAAATCCACTTATATCGAACGACTCATGCTTTCGAAATAAGTTCATTAACCAATCCACAATGCAAAACGGCCATCCACATCGGATGGCCGTTTTTTGTTTAATGTATTTACTGAATTGAAAACATCCTGATTATACCCGGCAGACCGAAACCATTTCTGCTTCCTTATGCCCTCCCCGCTATCGGAAAGCTCGTCTTAAAAACAGAGAAAACATACACCCATGTTACCACAAGGAAATCAATAGGCTCAAGCAATCACATTACTTCGGACGGAGATTAATACTCAGCGCGCGATTTTATGTCGCCGAAAATAAAGGCCATAAAAAAAGCATCCGGGTGGATGCTTTTTAATTTAATGAGAAACCTTCTGAATTCGATCAGATCCTTACATTCCAGCCAAACTTATCATCGATACGGCCTTTTTTATAATTGTTCAGATAAGACAATACTTTATTTGAAAATTCACGAAGTTCAACCGGAGGTAAATCGTAATCTTTTCCCTCATATCCGATCGTGGCTATATGTGCGATGGTTGCAGCAGTACCGGCACCAAATGCGTCCAGCACCTTTCCATTTTTCAATTTTTCAATCAATTCTGCCACTTCAATTTTCCGCTCCTGAATATCTACGCCCCAATCTTTGGCCAGGGTAATAACGCTATCTCTCGTAATGCCCGATAAAATGGTATCAGAAAGTGCTGGAGTGATCAGTCCTTCATCCGTCAGAAAAAAGACATTCATTGTTCCGGATTCTTCGATGTATTTGTGCGAAACTGCATCTGTCCACACCAGTTGATCATAACCTTTTTGCTGAGCGAGTTTTGCCGGATACAGGGCACCGGCATAATTACCAGCGGCCTTGGCAAAACCGGTTCCGCCCGGAGTGGATCTGGTATAGTGCGATTCAATCAAAACCCGTACAGGAGCTGTGTAATACGCATTCACAGGGCAGGTAAAAATGAGAAAGCGATAGGTTTCGGATGGCTTTACGCCTATGAACTCATCTGTCGCAAAATAAATTGGCCGGATATATAAAGCCCCGGTTTCGGAAGATGGCACCCAATCCTGGTCAAGCTTAACCAACTCAAGCAATGCTTCGCGAAATAAAGCTTCAGGTAATGGAGGCATGCACATTCGCTCAGCTGAAATATTCATTCGCTTAATGTTCTCATCCGGGCGAAACAGCAATACCTGGCCGTGTTCATTTTTATAGGCTTTCATTCCTTCGAAAATGGACTGTCCGTAGTGAATGACTGAAGCCGCAGGATTCATGGATAAATTCTCGAAAGGTTTTATCACCGGATTTCTCCAGGCACCATCCCGATATTCCATCGAAAACATGTGGTCAGAAAATTCGCGTCCGAAGCGCAAATTCTCGAAATCGAGTTCTGTAATTCTTGATTTTGGGGTTCGGGTAATCCGGATATTTGTTTCCTCTGCGATCATTTCCTTCTGTTTTTAAAATTTTCTGACAGATCGCCTTTTATCAGGCGTGGTAGTTTCTTTATACGCTGGAATAATAGTGCGATGATCCTGTCTGATGAATATTGTCAAATTTACGAAATCTTGAATAGTTAAAGGCGATAGCTGTTATCTTGCCAAAAATTAACAGTTTTGAATAGCGATGAGTGCCATTCATAAAATATTGAAACAATACTGGGGCTACGATGAATTCAGACCCTTACAGGAAGACATTGTCTCTACTGTGATGTCGGGAACAGACACGCTTGCGCTAATGCCTACCGGCGGAGGAAAATCACTCTGCTTTCAGGTGCCGGCTCTGACCCAAGATGGGCTATGCCTGGTTGTTTCACCGTTGATTGCACTCATGACCGATCAGGTTTCGAATCTCAAAAAAATCGGTGTAAAAGCAATCGCGCTGCACAGCGGGATGACTACGCGCGAAATCGATTATGCGCTCGACCGTTGTGTGCACGGCGATATAAAGCTGTTGTACGTCTCGCCTGAACGTATTCAAAGCGACCTGTTCATCGGCCGTTTCCAAAAGATGAACATCAATCTGATTGCGGTAGATGAAGCGCATTGTATCTCTCAGTGGGGCTATGATTTCAGACCTGCCTACCTGAACATTGCAAAACTCCGGGAGATTAAACCCAAGGCCACTGTTTTAGCACTCACAGCTACCGCCACCAACGAAGTGGTCGACGACATACAGGAAAAATTATTGTTTCAGAAGAAACATGTGCTGCGAAAAAGTTTTGCGCGGGATAATCTTGCCTATATCGTAATTCACGAAGAAAACAAACGAAATCGACTGCTCAATATCTGCCGGAAAACCGGAGGAACCGGAGTGGTGTATGTCAGAAACCGCAAAAAAACCGGTGAAATAGCAGACTTTCTGATTCGGAACGGAATTTCTGCAACCTCCTATCACGCCGGACTGTCGGGAGAAATCAGAAGTCAACGACAGAACGACTGGTCGGAGAACCGTAGCAAAGTGATTGTAGCCACCAACGCTTTTGGAATGGGTATCGACAAACCTGATGTGCGGTTTGTGGTTCACCTGGATTTACCGGAGGATATTGAATCCTATTTTCAGGAAGCCGGTCGGGGTGGTCGCGACGGAAAAAAAGCCTGGGCCATCATCCTGAAAGAAAACAGCGATGTGCTGGATCTGGAGGAAAAGGTAAAGCGAAAATTCCCGGAACCAGAGGTCGTAAAAAAATCGTATCGGGCGCTGTTGAATCACCTGCAACTGGCGGCCGGAGCCGGGCAGGAAGAAACTTTTCCGGTGGATATACCGGCCATCGCAAAAACTTTTCAAATTCCGGCGATTGATTTGTACAACAGTTTCAGGCTACTTGAGAACGAAGGATACATCGCGTTTAACGAAACCTTTTACAGCCCGTCGAGACTGAAAATAATTGTTGAACCTTCAACGCTTTACGATTTTCAACTGAGAAATGCAGCCCTCGGTGAATTCGTTCAATTGATCCTCCGCTCCTACTCCGGAATCTTCGACAACTTTGTGAAAATAGACGAGTCGGCCCTGGCGCGCCGGGGAAAATTGAATCGTGAGTCGGTGATAAAAATTTTAAATCAACTGCAGCAACACCAGATCGCTGAATACTCCCCCGCAAGCGATATGGCGATGGTCACCTTCACGCTACCGGCGCAATACGACCGGAATCTTTCGCTTACTCAGCAAGTATATTTTCAGCGGAAACAACTTGCTCTGGAAAAGATGGAATCCATGAAATCCTATTTATCACCGGGTGTCTGCAGGCAAAAAAGACTATTGCACTATTTCGGAGAGTCTGTTTCAAAAGATTGCGGGCAGTGCGATGTTTGCCTTCAAAACAAAAAATCAGCGGATAAACAGCAGGAGATTAAAACCCTGATTCTCGAACAACTACAGCTCAACCCTCAGGATCCTCAGGAAATTACCGGCAAGCTCTCCCAGTACGGGCGCGAAAATGTCCTGAAAGAAATTACCTGGATGGTTGATGAACAGGTGATTTATTACCGCCCCGACAAAGCATTGGCGATTAACACCAAAAAAGCCGACATTAAATCCTGACAGCTGTGTATTGCTGGTCTGTCGGGTGGATTTTTTGACATAGCTTTGCTGCATGAAAATTCCGGAAGTAGTTATTAAAAAAGGAAAACAACGATCCATCGATCGGTTTCACCCCTGGGTTTTTTCTGGTGCCATACAACACATTGTCGGTGATCCAGCCGATGGAGATGTTGTCCAAATCACCGATCACCAAGGGAAAATAAGAGGAACCGGCTTTTTCAGCAATGGATCAATAGCGGTGCGTCTGGTATCATTTGATGAAACTGAAATCAACGAAGCATTCTGGTACGAACGAATTTCGGCTGCCTGGGCTCTGAGAAAACAAATTGGTCTTGCAGTCAATCCTGAAACAGATATTTTCCGGCTGATTCATGCCGAAGGCGACCACCTCCCGGGGTTGATCGCAGATGTATACGGAAAGGTTGCGGTTCTTCAGGCGCATCACGCAGGAATTCACCGCTTCAGAAACGAAATTGCAAAAGCCATTGTCGATACTTCTGAAGGCAGAATTACTTCGGTGTATTATAAGAGCAGTGACACCCTTCCCAAAAACATAGATGCCGGGAACGGTTTTATTCTGGGAGACCAGGAAACAAAGTCGCTGGCGCAGGAAAACAATCATTCCTTTGAGATTGACTGGCAAGGTGGTCAGAAAACCGGCTTTTTTATTGATCAACGGGAAAACAGGCAGTTGCTTGCCACCTACTCTGCCGGTAAAAAAGTTCTCAATACATTTTGTTATACCGGCGGGTTTTCTGTGTACGCTCTGGTAGGTGGAGCAACTTTGGTACATTCTGTTGACAGTTCTCAACAAGCTTTGGAAGGCTGCCTTCGAAATGTTGAACTCGCAAAAAATAAAAGCGGTATTCACGAAGCCATTAAAGCCGATGCCGTTCAGTACGTAAAAGAACTACCGGATGATTACGATATCATCGTACTCGACCCTCCTGCATTTGCGAAGCATCTGAAAGCGAAACACCGGGCAGTGCAGGCGTACAAAAGGCTGAATGCTCATGCCATTCGGCAGATAAAACCCGGTGGGATTATTTTTACGTTTTCGTGTTCTCAGGTAGTGGATAAGGTTTTGTTCAGCAACACGGTTCTGGCCGCGGCAATCGAATGCGGAAGATCTGTACGCATTTTGCATCAACTGCATCAACCCGCCGATCACCCGGTAAATATTTTTCATCCGGAAAGTGAATACCTGAAAGGACTCGTGCTCCAAATCGACTGACATGGAAAATCCGCTGCGAATTGTATTTATGGGCACTCCGGAATTTGCTGTGGAGTCGCTGGACAAAATCTTCAACAGTGCACATACCGTTGTGGCTGCAGTTACGGCTCCAGATAAACCAGCAGGCCGTGGTGCAAAGTTGCGCACCTCAGCAATTAAAGATTATTGCGAGGAGAAAGATATTACGCTGTGGCAACCGCTCAACCTGAAGGATGAATCGTTTCTGGAACGCGTTCGATTTGTTGAGCCGGATTTAATTGTGGTAGTGGCTTTCAGAATGCTACCCGAGGTGTTGTGGAAAATTCCGACCTGGGGAACAATCAATCTGCACGCCTCACTACTACCCGATTATCGCGGAGCAGCACCCATCAATTGGGCGATTATCAACGGCGAAAAAGAAACGGGTGTTACCACATTTTTCATCAATGAAAACATCGATACCGGCGACATCATCGATCAGGAGAAGGTGGCCATTCAGTCCGATATGAATGCAGGTGATTTACACGATATCCTGAAATCTACCGGAGCGAATCTTCTTTTAAAAACCCTTGATCTCATTGCCGCACGAAAGGTATCGCCCCGCAGTCAACAAACTGAGGCAACAGAGGTAGAATTCCATGCCGCTCCTAAAATCACAAAAGAAAATTCCAGGATAGACTGGACACAACCTGCCGGGAATATTCTGAATCTGATCCGCGGCCTGAGCCCATACCCCGGCGCCTACACGACTAATTCATTCGATGATAGTATCGTAAAGATTTTCAAAGCCGCCGCTGGAACAGAAGATTTGCAGCCCGGAGCATTAAAATTCACCGGCAAACAAAAAATGGAAATCGGAACCGGAACTGAGTCTATTCAGATCGAGGAAATTCAGACGGCTGGTAAAAAACGTATGGCGGCAAAGGACTTCCTTAATGGCTGCCGACCAGAACATTACCAACGCTTTAAATGAATACTTTCAGCCGTTAAAACCGGCTGACAGAAAATCAAAAGAGAAGTTCAATTTCTCTTATAAATCAGATATTCGAGGTAAAAATTCGCAATCCCGCTAATGACGCGGATTACAGACGAAGTTTTCAACAAACGATCGTATTTATTAACAAATACACCCCTTTTCGCTTCAAGGGCTTGACACCGTAGGATTTTCGTATAAATTTGTAGGAATTGAATTTATTCTTTTAACCTAAATTACTAAACATGAACAAAGCAGAATTAGTAGAAGCGATGGCTGAAAGCGCCGGACTTTCTAAAGCAGATGCCAAAAGAGCCCTGGATGCATTCATCAGCAACACCACTGACGCATTGAAAAAAGGAGACAGAGTTGCCCTTGTAGGTTTCGGATCATTCTCCGTTTCTAACCGCGCTGCACGAAAAGGACGCAATCCTCAAACAGGAAAAGAAATCGAAATTAAAGCTAAAAAAGTTGTAAAATTCAAAGCTGGTGCTGATTTGTCTGACAAGATTAAATAATCCATCTTAATTTTTCCTTACTGAAAACCCCTGTCAACCAGCAGGGGTTTCTTTTTGCCTTTAAACCGACGATTCCTACCTGATGATCACCCCGGTACCGGCATATCAACAAGTACCCCATAAAAATTCATATATTTGGTCGAACCTCAATTTTCAATATAACCAAGTAATCAGAAGAAAAAATGGGTAAAGGAGATATCAAAACAGGAAAAGGAAAAAGAGCACGCAGTACTTTTGGTAAAACGCGCACGAGAAGTAAAAAAATCAGAAAATTCGTTGCCACTCCTTCAGAAAAACTGGTAAAACCTACACTGGATACTGAAGAAGCAAAACCAAAGAAGAAAACCGCTACTAAAAAAACTACGGCTAAAAAGCCGGCGGATTCTACAAAAAGCACAAAAGCGAAAAAAACAACGACTACAAAATCTAAAGAATCTAAATCTGCTGCTACAAAATCAAAGTCTGCAAATAAAAAAGATGAGTAGGTGGTTTTATGGTGACAATCTTTCAGTTGTCCAGTCTTTCCCTTTTCTGACATAACGAATTCGATCATGAAGGCGGTTCTCCCGCCCTTCCCAGAATTCGTATTCCATAGGTCGGATCAAAAATCCTCCCCAAAAATCAGGTCTGGGAATTTCTGCCACACCGGTAAATCGATTCCGGATCTTCTCTACTTTGGAATCAAGTTCTTCGCGAGAGGCAAGAACACCTGACTGTACCGAAGCCCAGGCACCGATCTGGCTTTCTCTGGGACGCGCAGCAAAGTAAGCGTCAGACACTTCGGGATCCGTCTTTTCAACGAAACCAGAAACCCTAACCTGCCGCTCATTCAAAGGCCAAAAAAATAAAGCCCCCGCCTTACCGGATAATTCGATTTGTTGTGCCTTGTCACTTTTGTAATTCGAGAAAAAAACCAGCGATCCGTCATCTTCCAGCGCCCGCAAATAAACCATTCTAGCCGCAGGAAAACCCTCAGAAGTCGTGGTCAGCAATGCGAAAGCATGGGGCTCGGGGTTTTGTTTGTCTACTGCAACTTTAAGCCATCTCGAAAACAATTCAGTAGGGTATTGTGGTAAATGAATTTCGTTGAGCCCTCTTTGAGTGAAATTGCGTCGGTCTGTAGAGAGAAATTCGTTGATATCATCCATAATTTCCTGCTTGTTCTGATACAAAGATATTACCTAATCCGAAACCGAAGCTCAACGATTTCGATTGAAGAAAAATTCCTGAGGAATGGAAATGCGCAGAGAAATTCATTAACTTGTATTCCATCCGGAAAAATACCTTCTCATCAACTAACCGCGCATGATCAATCTGAATCCGCCGAACAAATTGTTACCGAAAAAAGGACGATTGCTGATCTCGTACCCATTGATGAGTGATCCTTATTTTAAGCGCTCTGTGGTGCTGCTTTGCGAACACAATGAAGAAGGATCTTTCGGTTTTGTTCTGAACAAATATCTCGATGTAAAACTTTCTGAGCTGGTTCAGGATCTTCCAGACGTCTCCAACAGAATTGCCTTAGGCGGACCGGTTCAGACGGCAAACCTGTTCTTTCTGCACACCATGGGGCCCCAAATTGAAGGTAGTATTGAAGTAGCCAATAAAATATACATGGGTGGTGAGTTTGATGCTCTGCGGGAAAAATTAATCACCGGCGAACTGAAGGATGATCAGGTACGATTTTTTGTGGGCTATTCCGGCTGGTCAGAAAATCAATTGGATCAGGAACTGGCCGATAATGCCTGGCTGATTTCCGAGGCTCCGTCCAATATTCTCATGAATACAAGCACCGAAAAATTGTGGCAGAAGACGTTGACCGACATGGGAAAGGAATACTCCTTTCTCGCGCATTTACCGGAAGATCCGAGTTTGAATTAACGCGTCAGTTCCAGCGCTTTCTCATTCAGCTTTTCAACCAACCGATCACTCATTTTGTGGAAGTAGCGCTTCATACGGTAACTCGAAACCCATTTGATTCCCTGGATTGCATTGGTCAGAAACATTTCGTCAGCAGCAAGAATATTTTGTGGAGTTAGTGAACACTCGTAAACCTTTATACTGGATTCCAGGGCAAGATTGATGACTTGCATCCGCATCGTGCCACCGACACAACCATCCGACACTGCAGGAGTATACAACACGCCATTGCTGACAATAAACAAATTTGAACTGGTCGATTCAATGATATTGTCCTTTTCATTTACCAGAAGCGCGTCGTCCAGATTCGCAGTATTTGCATAAATACTGGCCAGGATATAATTGAGACTGTTGACGGTTTTAAAATGAGAATACGGTGTGATCTGCTTCTTGATTTCGGTGTAAAGATCCACGACCAACCCGTCTTCATTGAGCATGTATTTATTCAGTGGATCCGGAATCAGACTGATTACGTAAGAAAACCCTTCTCCTGTAGGAAGATAAAATCCGCCCGGGTTGCGAAACAACGTTACCCTTACTCTTCCGCCTGCCTTTAATTTACAGTGATCAATCAGCATCTGAATCTCCGCTTCGAGCTGCGTTGCATTGAGCCGGTTGTCCATACTTATTTTCAGAGATTTCATGCCTTCTGCCAACCGGGTGAAATGAACTTTCACAAACAAAGGTTTGCCGTTGATAACTTTTATACTCTCGAACAGGCCGTCACCGAACAAAAATGCACGGTTATGCGGACTCAAACCCGATTGGCTGACATCCAGCAATTCACCGTTGTGAATGATAAACTTTTCAGAATCTGAATGTGGCATATTGCTTAAAACAAACTGGTTACCCAGCTGCTAATTTGAGTGAAAAAACTGAATAAAAACTGGTAGTCAACTGCTATCATAAAGGCGATTCCGTATAATGCTCCCCAAAAGTGAGCGTCGTGGGCCACGTTATCGGTCGATTTCTTGTCCATCCACGCCTCGTACCAAAGGTAGCCGATTCCAAACAGAAACGAAGGCAGCGGAATGGCAAAATACAGATATAGTGTTTCTGTCGGTAAAACCAGAATGTGTGCAAACAGTACGGCCGAGACTGCTCCAGACGCACCCACAGCATTGTACCCCGGATTGTTGACATGACGTCTGAAAGCCGGCAGAGTGGCGAATATGATTCCGCCGAAATAAAGCAACACGTAATAAATTTTGCCGGCTGTTCCATACATCTCTGTGAATATGTATTCCATATTCTGACCGAAGAAATACAGCACAAACATATTCACCAGTAAATGTCCCCAGTTGGAATGGACGAAGGCGTGGGAAATTACCCGATACCATTCTCCGCGCAGTTTAACCACATATGGATTGAACATGAGCCGCGACAAGCGGGCACTGCTTCCGAAAGCCTGAAATGAAATCACGACTGTGGCGAGAATAAGGATCAGATTTATTGGGATCATTTCGCTCTATTCAGATTTGCCAGCATTCGTATCATATATTATTCAGGGTAAAGGTGATTGAGATGGTGATGTAAAAGTTGAACTCTGCCCCAAGCCAACCTTCCGCAAATTTAAGAAAGCTCGATGAACATTTCAGAAGTCAGAATCGGTAAAACGGGAATTAAAAAAGGGAAACCGTTTGATTTCCCTTTTTAGTAACAATACTTTTAAAGTAGTAGCGAGACAGGGGCTTGAACCCTGGACCTCAGCATTATGAATGCTGCGCTCTAACCAACTGAGCTATCTCGCCAAAGTGGGCGCAAAGATAGTATGAAAATCAAAATCTTCAAGGATAGTTTCTGATAAAATATTGCGTATACGAACAGTGGATTCTTCGACCCTGTTTTTCAAGGTGATTGCTTTGAAAATGCCGGATTTTTTGGCGGTTGACATAGTTGATATTTTTATTATCTTGTGCACAGGCATCCGGCATAGGGGCTGTTGCATAATTGGTAAAACGAAAAGATGAAAAAGGAAAAAGTCCAATTTGAATATCTGATAAAGACATCGTCGAAAATACTTTACACCCTGATCAGTACTCCCAGTGGACTTTCAGAATGGTTTGCCGACGATGTAAACATTGCGAATAATGTTTACACCTTTTTCTGGGATGGCAGCGAAGAACAGGCCTTGTTACTGAATAAAAAAAGAGACGCCTTTACGCGGTTCAAATGGCTCACCGACGAAGAAGAAGGAAACGATTGTTTTTTCGAATTCCGCATTAAAATCGACGACATTACCAATGAAGTGGCGCTTATTGTCACCGACTTTGCCGAACCCGATGAACAGGAAGAAACCGGTGCACTTTGGACCAGCCAGGTAGATAATCTAAAGCACGTTCTCGGTTCCTGAGTTGGCATTGGTCTTGTTATATTTGCGGCAATCCTCAAGCCTGACAATTGAAGAAACTGTATAAGCTGATTATCGGTTCATTCATCGGACCATTCATTATCACATTTGCGGTAGTCCTTTTCATCTTTCTGATGCAGTTCGTCTGGAAATGGGTGGATGATTTTATGGGCAAAGGGCTTGAACTCACAGTTATTCTGGAACTACTCCTTTACGCGTCGGCCAATCTCGTAAACATCTGCCTTCCGCTGGCTGTATTGTTGTCTTCCATTATGACTTTTGGAAATCTGGCAGAAAATTTTGAATTGACAGCGCTCAAATCTGCAGGGATCTCACTCATCCGGATCATGTTTCCACTCACCATGTTTGTGGTGCTACTCACCTTTGGAGCATTCTATTTTGCAAATAATATCTCACCAGTTGCTACACTGAAGTTTAAAAGTTTGCTGTACGATATAACCCAGGCTAAACCGGGGATAGAATTAAGAGACGGTATTTTTTACAATGGCATCGAAGGATACAGCATTCGGGTTAGTCATAACGATCGGGAAACCGGCGACTTAAACGACATGCTGATTTACGATCATGCAAAAAAGCAAACTGGAAACCGTACAGTTATCCGCGCCGAAAAGGGCCGCATGGAACAAACCGACGACAAGCGCTTTTTGATATTGACGCTGTACGATGGCTACTCTTACGATGAATCGGGGTCCGATCAAAGCAAAAAATCGGATTATCCTTTGGTCCGGAATCATTTCGAAAAAGATATCCTGCGGATAGATATGTCAGGTTTTCTGTTGCAACGATCGGATGAAGATCAATGGAAAAATCATATGCAAATGCTGACCATGGGCCAGCTTCGTGAATCCATCGACAGTTTATACAGTCTGTATGATAAACGTGAAGAGGATTATTTCACCTACATCAACCGGACTGTTGGACTTAGAAACGACTCCAATGAAACCGATTTTAGTTCGATCACTCCCGACGATTATTTTGCAGGACTCGATTATCAGATGAAAAGACGAACGGTGAATATCGCACTGAACGTGGTTCAGAATAATGAGAATCATACGAAGGCTGTACATCAGGAAATGGAAAACCGGATCACCTATATTACCCGACACTTTAACGAATGGCATCGTAAACTCACACTTCCTTTTGCCTGTATGGTATTCTTTTTTATTGGTGCTCCGCTGGGTGCTTTGATAAAAAAGGGAGGATTGGGACTCCCGGTGGTGATATCTGTACTGTTCTTTCTGCTGTTCCATATTACTTCCATCACCGGAGAAAAAATGGCGAAAACCGGTGTTATCGATTCATTCAGCGGCATGTGGTTAAGCACCTTTATTTTATTGCCGATAAGCGTATTTTTGACGCTTCGTGCAACCCGTGATGCTTCACTCTTTCAACCCGGAGGTTGGGATCGGTTGCTAATTAAACTGAAGTTTAAGAAAAAATGAAAATATTGCAGTTGTGTCACAAACCTCCAAATCCCCCGAAAGATGGAGGTTGCATAGCTATGAACAACATTTCTGAGGGACTCATACGACAGGGTCACGACCTCAAGGTGCTGACCATCCACACGCACAAACACAATTTTGAGGCAGAAAACCTTGACGAAAATTACCTTTCCTCTACCCGTATAGAATCGGTTTTTGTGGATACAAAAATCAACCTGGTGGATGCGTTTTCCAGCCTGATTACCCAGGATTCATACAACATCAGCCGTTTTTTTTCTGCAGATTTCGATATAAAACTACAGGAAGTATTACAGGCAGAAAATTTTGATGTAGTCTTGCTTGAAAGCCTGTTTATGACGCCCTACATCGACACCATCAGAAGGTTTTCTGAAGGGAAGGTAGTATTGCGGTCTCACAATCTGGAATACATCATTTGGGAACGCGTAGCACACGGATCAAGAAATCCTGCGAAAAAATCCTATTTGCGATTGCTGGCGAAGCAACTGAAAAATTATGAATTGAAGATATTTTCAGAAGTTGATGGTATTGTAGCCATTAGCAATAGCGATGAACAAAAATATATTGGGCTCGGATTCAAAGGTCCTATTACAACCATTCCTTTTGGTCTTGATACTGACAGAATAAAGTATCACCGTTCGGAAACCTCTGAACTGACATTTTTCCATCTGGGATCAATGGATTGGACGCCCAATCTCGAAGGTGTAACATGGTTTCTGGACGAGGTATGGTCGTTGGTTCAGAAAAAATCCATGAACCTGAAATTATATCTGGCCGGCAGACGAATGCCTGAAGAAATCAAACAACGAAATGACAAAAATGTGGTGGTTGTCGGTGAGGTAGCCGATGCTTATGACTTTATGAATGAACATGCTGTAATGGTTGTGCCGTTGTTATCAGCGGGTGGAATCCGGGTAAAAATTATTGAAGGAATGGCCATCGGTAAAACGATTATTTCGACATCGATTGGCGCCGAAGGAATTGATTATGAAAACGGAAAACATCTGTTCATTGCAAACACACCCAAAGAATTTGTACGGGTTATAGAACATCTTGTGCAACATCGTGAAACCATTGATCAGGTTGGTGCTGATGCGCGAAAACTAGTCTGTGAAAAATTCGATAATCAGGTACTAACAGGAGCGTTAATTGAATTTTTCCGGCAGCTGAAAAAAAGATGAAAATACTGGTAATCCTTTCCAGAATTCCCTATCCGCTTGAAAAAGGTGATAAGCTTCGGGCGTATTACCAGCTCAAGGAATTGCACAAGCACAACGAAATCTGCCTTTGTTGTTTGTCAGATGAAGACCCACACCCCGACGCCCTGGCTGAATTGTCTGCAATTACTTCTCATGTACACTTTATTCGACTGAGTAAAGTGAAGATCTATCTGCAGCTTTTCCTGACCTGGTTCGGAAACAAGCCATTTCAAGTCGCCTATTTCTATCAGCGCAAAGCCCACAGAACAATAAAGAATTATATTCGGGAATTTCAGCCCGACCACATCTATTGCCAGTTGGTACGCACGACGGAATATGCGCGGCACGAACACAATATTCCCAAAACTCTGGATTTTCAGGACGCCTTTAGTAAGGGAATGGCACGGCGGGCTACGAGCGAAAGCAATTTTTTTAAACGCTTGTTTTTTCAGACTGAATCGCGCCGACTGTTGCACTACGAACATCTGATTTTCGAACTGTTCGAAAATAAATGCATCATTTCTCAGCAGGACCGGGCGCTGATTTTCCATCCGAAGCAAAAAGAAATAGCGGTGATTCCCAATGGCGTTGATCTCGGTTTTTTCAAACCTCAACCCGCCGAAAAAACCTACGACCTCTGCTTTATCGGCAATATGGGATACGCCCCGAATATTCAGAGCACATTATTTCTGGTACGGGAAGTAATGCCGTTGCTACTGAACCGAATGCCCCACCTCCGCCTCCTTATTTCGGGAGCAACGCCCGCAGACTCCATCCGTAAACTGGCCGGTGAAAACGTAACGGTAGCCGGTTGGACCGAAGACATCCGCACGTCTTATGCTCAATCGAGAATTTTTATTGCTCCGATGCAGATCGGAACCGGATTACAAAATAAATTGCTGGAGGCGATGTCGATGAAAATTCCGTGCATCACTTCGGCATTGGCCAATGATGCCCTTGGTGCAATTCATGGTGAACACGTCCTGGTTGCCAGAAAACCCGCAGAATATGCCGAGGCAGTAATTTCTTTACTCGAAAATCCGGAAGCTGCAACGGCCATGGCAGAAAGAGCCTATCAATTTGTAGCTGAAAATTTTTCGTGGGAAAAAAGCACCGCGAAGCTCGAACAGCTCATGTCCGGTGACCGGTAATTTCAGGATGGACAATGTTGCGTAACTTTGCGCAAACAAGAATTCCCAATGACCGATTCATTCGATTCTATTGCCAGTGCCATCGCCGATATACAACAAGGCAAAATCGTAATAGTTGTAGACGATGAAGATCGCGAAAACGAAGGCGATTTTGTTGCTGCCGCGCGGAGTGTTACTCCTGAGATGATCAATTTTATGGCCACCCACGGCCGTGGTTTAATCTGTGCTCCACTGGTTGAAAGCCGGTGCACGGAACTGGATCTGGGTCTAATGGTCCCGAACAATACGGCCGTTTATGAAACACCATTTACCGTCTCTGTAGATCTGATCGGACATGGTTGCACTACCGGGATTTCGGCCAGCGACCGCGCAAAGACTGTCCAGGCGTTGGTTGACCCTACCACCAAACCTTCAGATCTTGGTAAACCAGGACATATTTTTCCTTTGCGAGCCAAGGAAGGCGGCGTTTTGAGAAGAGCCGGGCATACCGAAGCCGCCATTGATCTGGCGCGTCTGGCAGGTTTTGAACCCGCTGGCGTGATTGTCGAAATTATGAATGAAGACGGAACCATGGCACGGCTTCCACAGTTGCGGGAAATCGCGAAGAAATTCGAGCTGAAACTGGTCTCAATAAAAGATCTCATTGCTTATCGCATGAAAAACGAGCGGCTAATCAAGCGGGAAGTGAGCGTTCAGTTACCTACAGAATACGGAGATTTTGATCTCGTAGCCTACAAACAACTTACCAATGATCAGAATCATCTGGCGCTGGTTAAAGGCTCGTGGGAACCGGATGAACCTGTTCTGGTTCGGGTACACTCATCCTGCGTCACCGGTGATATTTTTGGATCGTGCCGCTGCGATTGCGGACCACAACTTCACAGCGCGCTGAAGATGATTGAACAGCAAGAAAAAGGTGTGCTGGTATATATGAACCAGGAAGGCCGCGGAATCGGATTAATCAATAAACTAAAGGCCTATAAACTGCAGGAAGAAGGGCTGGACACCGTAGATGCCAACTTGAAACTGGGCTTCCAAATGGATCTCCGAGATTATGGAATCGGCGCTCAGATTCTACGCGATCTGGGAGTGAGTAAAATGAAACTATTGACCAACAATCCAAAAAAACGCACCGGCCTGGTAGGCTACGGCCTGGAAATTGTGGAGAATCTTCCGATTGAAATTCATCCCAACCGGCACAACGAAACGTATTTACGTACCAAGAAAGAACGAATGGGCCATTCGCTCAAATTTCGGGAAGATCAATAGAGATCGTCGCAATCTACTTTCTCACCCTTCTTTCTCATCAGATTTCGCAATTTGCAGGCAAGGTCAGAGAAATTGTCAAAATCTTCCTGATAGCTGATACCTGCTCCCTGGACAGTTCCTGTTCGGTAAGTTTGAAGAATATTATAATCGGCAGATTCACTGAAAACCTTCAGGCGTAGTTTACCCTCTTCGGTAATCAGATATTCTGCCAGAAAATCTCCGATGACCTGATTGTTTGTTTCGGCAGAGATATTGGCCGGCGTATTCGAAACCCCAAAACTACCGCTCAGTAGCAGCCGGTCGTTGAGCAACTGTGTCGACAGCGCTACGGCGAGTTCTTCGTTGGTAATGTTATCTCCCGGACGGTAATTCACACCCACGTTAAAATCATCCGATATTTGCGACAACCAGTTGCTGAGCTGATTGGACAACACATCGGTGGTGGTAGACGCACCGATATTCATGGTTGCAACACTCGACGATGCTGCCCGGTTAGACGGTGGCAGAAAACGGTTGAGCACAAGCAACGAAAAAGCCTGTTTGTTTTTTTCTTCTTCTGAGCTGAGCACGCTGTTTACGAGGTTCTGCATGCTCTCGTCGGCACTTGGCAGGGTTACCGAAAAATCCACCGTCGGATTCATGAGCTTATTGGTAAGGCTCAGGTTGAGATGCACCGGAACACGACTCGTATAGCCTTCGGCAAATTCACCCATTAAATCGGCGAGTGAGGCTCTGGATTTATACACTGCATTGATATCGATATCCGCGTTGTAAGGATCCCCATACCAGCCAATAACCCCACCTTTTTCTATCGAGAAACGTTTGTTGATGATGTTCTGCAATGTGAACAGATACTCCCCCTCTTCAATTTCATAACGGCCAAACATGGAAAATTCTCCATTCGGACTAATTTCAAGATTGATGGCTCCTGCCCCTCTTGCACGCAAAACATCGCCAAGGCTTTCGTCAAAAACAAGTTCCACCTGCATGTCCGGAGTAACCTGAAGATCCATGATTAATGTGATACCTGCGAGATCAAGTTCCGATTGTACCTGATCATCTCCACCGGCCGAAACAAAAGTGACAAACCGCTCCAGTGATACTTCGGTGGGACCACCCAACGGCAGGTATAAAAATGTTCCCGGTTCGGTAGATGCATTTACTTCAATCTGAACATTCTGATCGTACCCTGATACATCAACAGTACCCGTTGCGTAGGCTTTTCCGTAGAAAAGATCATTGTCGTGCAGCGTGGTATTCAGAGCGACAAACCGCTGCATCTCCACATAAAAGTTATAGTTCAGATTCCGGAAGTTTTCGTGAAACAGCGTTCCGACGAGATGACCGCTGTTTCCTTCCTGATCCTGAACAGGAATGTAATCGAAACCGATGTAATCGTGGGCAACGGTTACTTTATCGTTCAGGTAATACTTTGTGTTCAGGAAGTCGACCTTAACTCCGGCATTCTGCATTTCGAGTTCACCTTCAAACAATGGAGCTTTAAACGACCCCGAAACATCTACAGATCCTTTCAGCATTCCCTCAAACTCGCTGACACCTGCTTTGATGAACACATCGAGCAATGCCAGATCGAAATCCTCGAAATGAACTTTAGCGTTGAGCGGCGAAACTTCATCCCTGGGATTAAAAGTTCCCTGAAGCGAAATGGTTTCTGTGTCGCGGTATTTTAAAAACCCGTCGAGATCGAGTAACCTTTCCCGGAAATTCCAACGTGCATCAATGACGGCTCTGCCCAGAAACTGATCGGCGATCTGCAGCGATTGCAGGTCAATATTGCATTCAATTGCCCGTCCCGAATCATCACCTTCGAGTTGTCCGCTTGTGTTCAGATTACCATAGAAAGCCGGAAATTCGGGTGGAGTGAGCGCATTGAGTACCGAAATATCAAACTCTTTCACTTCAAAAAGCAGGCGCTTGCTCATATCTTCAGAGATCGTTCCGTCGACCATGATTTCACGCTCGTTGCTCGTAAATAAAAAGTCGCTGAAATGGATTGAAGTTGTATCAATCAATAAACTGCTGCTGCGCTCATTTACCCAGGGCTCACCGAGCAAATAAACCACTGCGGTATCGATGGAAAACTCATACTGCCGTTTTCCGAGAACCTGGCCTGTGAGTGGAATATGGCTTTCATTGTAATTCTGATCGCGGAAAATAAAATCTCCTTCTATGTTGTCCTGATAAGCAACTGCGCGCAGATCCAGAGCGTGAAATTGCAGACTGTCCGAAAGCGGCAACCGGTTGGAATGAACCCACAGTGCCATGACATCAGAATTTTTTTCTGCCTCCAAACGCAAGGTGTCGAATACGAACTGGCCGGTCCGGAAATAATCTGTGTTCAGTTGCAAATCAAAGAACATTTTCCGGGCATCGTATGAACCCCGCACTGTGGTCATATTTCCAAAATCAATCCCGGGTAATATCAGTTGGTTGACGAGTGAAAAGTCTTTGATCTCTATTGCATATTCAAAATACTGATCTTTAACTTCCCAAATTTCCGATTCGTTGATTACCAGCGATGGCAACACTGAATACAGGGACGACAACAAACCGTTGGGCAATTCGGCGGTTTTAAACTGACCTGAAACCTCTGCGTCAACAATATCCGAGGTGAGCGTTATCCGCCTTCCTTCAAAATCGCGGTAAGATGTCAACAGAATATCTCCGAAATTGTATTCAAACTCTCCGGCTTCGGGGTTATCCACACAATAACTGGTAGCAAGAGCAACAATAGAACCTCTGAAATTATCGAGAGAAGTAGCTTCGGCATTTACTTCAATTCGTGAGGTAAGGCTGGAATAGGTTTCCATTTTAATCAGGTTCAGCGCACCCGGATCGACATGATACAAATTGGCAACAAAATCGTACTGGGCGGTATCTGTTCGTAAATCCACCAGACCGTCGAAATCAAAACTCAAATTTGCGTCGTTCATCTGCATCTGGCCGTTAAATAAATTCTTTTCCAGATTGGCATTCAACACAATGCCTTCGTACGAATAACCGCGGTACAGAATCTGCCCGATCTCTCCTTCAACATCCGCGTTAATCGTTTCAAGTGCCAAACCTTTACCGTCGATTTTGACTCGTGAACTCACCTTTCCGAGATCTTCCAGCGCCAGAAATTTTCCGAAATCGAACTGGTCGGATTCCAGCTCACCGGTGTATTGCGTCTCTCCTGATAAACTATCCAAAGTAAAACCAATGTCCATGGCAATCTTTCCGAGTTGGCTGCGCATATTTCCAAAGGCTACAAAATCGGTATAAAAACCAATGAACTCTCCATTGAAAACAATCGTCCCGAGCTCATCGAACTGATCGGGCAACTGGACATATTTTTCTTCTTTAAACGGAGGCATTTGAATGTGCTTCAGATCAGAAGCGGTGGTTGATAGTTTTTGAATATTGAGGTCGATAAACGTGTTTTCCATATCCGGCAGTCCTGTTAGGCTGCAGTCTCCAAGAAAATAGGAATGATCGCCAAATCCGACTTTTAATTGGCTTCCGCGCAAATCACTGACTGTTCCGCTTATACGCCCGTCGATTTCGAGTTGTTGATGAAATCCCTCCAGATCCGGAGCAAAGTAGCTGATGTCGGTAAAATCGAGATCGCTTTCCGAAAAATCGGAGCGGATGTAAACTGAATCCACAAAATTTCTGAAGGAACGAAAACGTTCATACCGGAATTCAAGGTCGGTAATGATTTCGGAGTTGGGTGTCTTCAGATCGAGATCCAGAAACTCCATACTACCCGACGATAATTTCATGACCGCGGCAAGTGAATCTATGGTAAATCCACTTTCATCCTTCAGTGTAATCTGATGAATTTCGGCATACAACGTGTCGCTGAGCAGTTCTACTTTTTGCAGCGAAATATTAATTTCTGTGATGTCGAGATTACCGAAATCAACGCCATAGGATTTTGGTTCTGCTCCTACTTTCCGGTACCTGAAATGTGCATTGTTAAAACGAATATCATCCGAATACAATGAAAATGGCTTTTGTCTGGTTGTATCCCGAACGGCCGGTGTAAAATATTGGATGATAAAATCCATATTCGTCCCTCCAACCGAATCAGGAAACTGTGTCAGGTAAAACTGCGGATTGTCAAACTGAATGACATCAAATTCAATGACTCGATCACTGAAGCGCAAAAAATGAAGATTGATCCGCATCCGGTCTGTGTACAGCAAGGTATCGCCACTTTGATCTTCAACATACAAACCCCGGAGCTGGAGTTGATCAAAAAATTTAAAATGAACACTCTCAATAGCAATGTGACTGTTCAGCTCATCGCTCAGGTATTCTGCCACTTTAGCGGTGACAAAAGTTTGTACCGCCGGCAACCTGAACGCTACATTCAGCGAATAGTACAGCAACAGCAATACAATTGCAGTCCAAAGTGATATTCTAAATAATTTCGTGATAGGTATTCAAAAAAGGAGTACGTTCAACTTCATTAACTTTGCCGCAAGTAGCAAATATAATGCTACGCTTTGAGGCACTATGCAAACTACAGACAGAATCATTCTTGCCATTGAATCATCGTGCGACGATACCGCAGCGGCTGTACTGAAAAACTCAACGGTACTGTCGAATATTGTGGCGAGTCAGGAGGTGCATCACAACTACGGTGGCGTGGTTCCGGAGCTTGCATCCAGAGCACATCAGCAAAACATTGTACCGGTTGTCCATACCGCTCTGCAACAGGCCAACATTCAAGCCGGTGATCTGGATGCCATTGCATTTACCTCAGGTCCGGGTTTGATGGGCAGTTTGCACGTAGGTGTTTCTTTTGCGAAATCCATGGCGCTGGCATTGAACATTCCGCTGATAGATGTGCACCACATGCACGCACATATCCTTGCTCATTTCATCGATGATAAAGACAAGGCCAAACCGGAATTTCCATTTTTGTGTCTGACTGTTTCAGGTGGACATACCCAGATTGTGAGGGTCAACAGTCCGGATGATTTGAAAATTATCGGTCAGACCATTGACGATGCTGCCGGTGAGGCTTTTGATAAGGCCGCGAAAATGCTCGGACTTCCCTACCCCGGCGGACCGCTCGTCGACAAACACGCTGCGCTGGGTGATCCCAACCGCTTTTCTTTTCCACATCCGGCCATTAAAGATCTCGACTATAGTTTCAGCGGTTTGAAAACATCTCTGCTCTATTTTCTGCGGGATGAACGCAAGAAGAATCCGGCGTTTATTAATGAGAACCTCAACGATATTTGCGCCAGTTATCAGCAGGCTATTGTGTCGTTTTTGTTCAGTAAACTGAAGAAAGCAGCGCGTCAATACCACATAAAACACATAGCCATTGCGGGAGGTGTTTCGGCCAATTCTCAACTCAGGAGGGAGCTGCTGAACCAGCAAAATGAATTGGGATGGCAGGTGTATATCCCCGGATTCGAATATTGTACCGACAACGCTGCCATGATTGGTATCGCGGGATACTTCAAACTGCTGAAAAACGATTTCGCCGATCTTTCTGTAAGTCCCGATCCCCGCTTAAAGTTCTCTGCTGATGAACCTTAAATCAGCTTATTTCAGGCATTGTTTATGGTGTTACCGATAACCACTGGATAATCATATTTTTGTAACGAACAAAACCCCTGTATGAAAACCATATTAACTGTTTGTGCGCTGCTATTAATCTTTGCCGCTCAGGCCCAGGAAGCCGGGGCAGAATTTTACGGTGAAGCCAGAAAGGCAGAAGGCCGTGGTGACTGGTCAAAAGCAGAATCGCTCTATGGAAAGGCCATTAAAGAAAACCCTGAAAACGCTACCTATTATTATTCCCGGGGTAATCTGAACATGCTGCTGGGGCGTGATGCAAAAGCAAAAACAGACATTGACAAAGCCGTAGAACTGGCACCCGAAAACCCAAAAATGCAGTTGCTGAAGGCGCAGTATTTCATTTACAATGAACTTCCGGATTCTGCCATGTTGTACGTTCTGAATGCAGAAGAACAAGAACTGAATGTAAAATTAAAATCTCAGGCAGAAATAGCCCGGGGTGATGTATACCGCCTCCTGAAAGATTATGATAAAGCAGTAGTCCATTACGAAAACGGCCTGGCAACCGACACCGCAAATGTTGAAGCGCTGGAGAATATCGCGCTCTCGCTGTACCAATTGGGCGATCAGAAACAGGCTGCTCATTATCTTCAGCAGTTGCTGAAAGTGAATCCTTACATCATGGATACGTACATCAATGTTGGATACATTTATGCGCGCATCGGGATGTTTCTCGAATCGC
>CALDPJ010000068.1 GCA_937911795.1 uncultured Flavobacteriales bacterium
TCAACTATCATGAAAAATTTACTTGGAACCATCCTTCTTCTCTTTATATTCTCTACCGGCTTCGCTCAGAAAGGCGATACAGAAACCATTGCCATTCAAACCAACATCTACTGCGACCACTGCCTCGAATGTCCAGACTGCGGAGTGAATATTTACAAAGCAGTCCGTAAAAATTCGGGAATTAAAAAAGTGGAAGTTGAGCCTGAGGAAAATGTAATTCATGTGACTTACAAAACGGATAAAACTACCCCGGAAGAAATCCGACAATCAATTGCTGATATAGGCTTTGATGCAGACGATATAAAAGCCTCTCCAACAGCCTACGAAAATCTGGATGCCTGTTGTAAAAAGCAATAATCCGTGAACCGATTCCTGTGTATATCGCTGATGTTTATATCGCATTTCGGCAATACTCAGGAGTTGTATTTCCCTCCGCTGTCGGGCGGCGAATGGGAAACCCAATCACCCGAAACTCTCGGCTGGTGTGAAGAAAAAATAGACAGTCTTTATAATTTTCTTGAATCCGAAAACACTCGTGCTTTTATCTTATTGAAAGATGGTAAAATTGTATTGGAGCAATATTTTGGAGACTTCAACCAATCTGACTCCTGGTATTGGGCTTCTGCTGGCAAAGGAATAACTGCTTTCATGACGGGTATTGCGCAACAGGAAAATCACCTTTCAATTTTGGATCCTGCATCCGATTACCTCGGAACCGGCTGGACAAATTTAACGCCCGACCAGGAAGACCTGATCACTATTCGGCATCAGTTGACGATGACTACCGGATTAAACGATGGTGTAATTGATCCTTATTGCACTATTGACACGTGTCTTATTTACGAAGCCGATGCCGGTACACGATGGGCGTATCACAATGCTCCCTACACCCTGCTCGATCAGGTGATCTCAAATGCAACCGGACAAGGCCTCAATCTTTATACAACGCAAAAGCTCATGAATCCAACAGGAATGACTGGATTGTTCTGGCCGATTGGATACAACAATGTCTTTTTGAGCAATGCCCGAAGCATGGCCCGTTTCGGCCTGCTAATGCTGAATAAAGGAAACTGGAACGGTGATCAGATCATGACAGACTCTGTGTATTTCAATCAGATGATCAGTCCCTCCCAGGAACTCAACGAATCGTATGGGTACCTGTGGTGGCTAAACGGCCAGAATACTTTCATGGTACCTCAAACACAATTCACCTTCAACGGCCCGTTCAACCTAAATGCTCCTGATGACATGTATGCTGCAATTGGCATGTCTGGCCAGTTACTGAATATTGTTCCCGGCCAAAATATGGTTTGGCTGCGTATGGGAGATTCACCCGGATCTGTTCAGGTTCCTTATTTGACAAATGATATAATATGGGAGTACCTCAATGATCTTGAATGCCATGTGTCAACTATTGATCCTGACCATTATTCAATCAAGGTTAGCCTGTATCCCAACCCCCATACGGGAGCGTGTAGTATTTCCACGAATGAATTCATTTCGGGAATTATCATTATAAATTCCAGAGGATCTGTAGAAAGGGAATATCAAAATATAAACGGTAAAGCAGTTAATTTAAATTTGACAGAACTGATAGAAGGTATCTATCTGACGAAAATATTTTTCAAAAACGGGAAGTCTGTCACAAAAAAAATCTCGATAATCCGCTAATAAGGATTATCCGACAAGTACCTGACGCGAAATACTTCAATTGATGACTTCCCCTCATCCGTAGCAAAGAGTGAAAACAGCTTTGCAAACAGCGCTACGTATATATTTACAGCATTGGACTCTTCCCTGTTTTTATCACGCAACATAGATTCGGATATCCAGAACCTTCCGAAAAGAGAAATTTCTGCCAGTAAAAAATCCAGGTCCCCTTTCTTCAGGATCAGTTGACGGTTGTCCGCGAGTCCGCAAAATATTTTACTAAATGCTCCCAGCCGCTGTTTCACAATATCCTCATAGTTAAAACGATTGTCTTCTTCGAGCAATTGCTGAACGTATTGATTGCCAATATATACTCCGCGATATCTGTATTGAACGTGGAATACATTCTTCAACAACTTGAGAACATTAAAAAGTATCGGTACTTCTGAATGATACTTTTCATAACATTTGGTGCTCTCGATGGAGAAATTTTCCAGCAAAGCGCGCAGGATATCATCCTTTTTCGGAAAGTGATATGAAAGATTTCCGGGACTTATGTCGACTGCAGCGGCAATATCCCGGACACTAACATGCAGATATCCTCCTGAGTTAAAAAGATCCAGCGCCTCCTCAAGGATGCTTTCCCTTGTGGTCATAAAAATTATTTAGGACGATGTACTAAAAAAGGTTGTTCATCTTAGGGCAATGTACTAATTTCGGATGACCAAAACCAAGTCTCAATAATGTACCCATACAAGTTACCGCATACCATTTCGAATCCTTTCGGCGAAGAACTAACTTTTCATTCTGTGGAAATCAAAAACGGGAGCCTTAAAATGAATGTCGTCAATAAATTACAACCTGGATCCGGACCTCCGTTTCATGTGCATTTCAAGCAGGACGAATGTTTAACGGTTGTAAAAGGAAGGTTAGGCTATCAAATCCGCGGATTGCAGGAAAAATATATTGGTGAAGGTGAATCCGTTAAATTTCAACGTGGGCAGTTTCATCGATTCTGGAATGCTGGTGAAGACATTCTTGAATGCACAGGGTGGCTTCAGCCGGCCAATTCAATTGACTTTTTCCTGACCGGAATTTACCAGTCAATGAACAAATCCGGCAAGGCATCCGGAGATCGTTTCGACAGCGCCTTCTTATTGACGCGGTATAAATCCGAATACGAGATGGAAAACATACCTCCCTTTGTTCAAAAAGTTGTATTACCGATGACGGTCGTGGTCGGTCGTTTACTCGGGAAATACAGCCATTTTAAATATGCTCCGAAACCCTTGAAGTAAATTTGGTTGCTGTTCTCAACAACTATTGTAAATCTTGCTCAGTTTTTACAGAAGTTTGACTAAATTAGGTCACCATCTTAAAAGTCAGACATGAAACATGTACTCGTCGCCCTTCTGGTTAGCTGTAATTTTATTTGCGGAGCTCAGAACTCCGGATTTGACCTTAAAAAAGTTGAGAAGACTTTGGTTAAGCTCAATGATTCATTACACGCCTCGAAATTTGAAGTAAGTAATCAAGACTATACCGCGTTTCTACAATCGCTGCTCCGTGAGAACCGGTCAGACGAACACCAAACTGCAGATATTGTTGCGAATGGATGGGCGGATGAATTGAGTTATAATGAACCCTATGTTAAGCATTACCATACCCATGATGCCTATTCCGGGTATCCCGTGGTGAATATTTCTTATGAAGGAGCAATTTTATTTTGTGACTGGATGACGGAACAATACAATGCGCACCCCAAAAAAGAATTTACAAAAGTCAGGTTCCGATTGCCTACGGAAGAGGAATGGACAATGGCAGCAAAAGGTGGAAATCCGGATGCTGTATATCCGTGGAAAGGAACACAATTACAAAACAGTAAGGGAGAAATAATGGCAAATTTCCGATCCGGTCAGGGTGATGAAATGGGTATTGCCGGTGATCTGAAAAGCAACGCCGATGTTACTGCTCCGGTTGAGTCTTATCAACCGAATGGTTATGGATTGTACAACATGGCCGGAAATGTTGCCGAAATGACCGCAGAAAAAGGTTTGGCCAAAGGCGGTAGCTGGAGGGATCCCGATAAGGCATTACAAATAGACAGCGACGGCAATTATGAACGTCCATCGGCTTTCGTTGGATTCCGATATTTCATGGAAGTAATTGAAGAATAGCCAACCTGCGTCGTCTATTTTTGAATAATTTTCGTGCTTTGCATCGAACAGGAATCATACTATCTTTGCACACCATTTTAAAACGATGGATTCAATTTGGGTGATTAGCTCAGTTGGTTTAGAGCACTAGCTCGACAAGCTAGGGGTCGCTGGTTCGAATCCTGCATTGCCCACAAAAAAATCCCATTGGATGTGCTCCAATGGGATTTTTTATGGCAGATGAATTTAGTCCTGCACGATGACTTTCCCATTTTTTACTGGAGCGCCATTTTCATTTCTGAGTACGAAGAAATAAATTCCGGAAGCCCATTCGGAGATATCGATCGCTCTTTGTCCAGACAGTGTTGTCGCAAATTGCAAACGTGAGCGGACATCATAAAATGTGAGGGTATATATTTCCTGATCCGCAATTTCAAAATTGAATTGATCACTGGCAGGATTCGGAAATACAACAAAATCCGTGAATGCCTTTCTATTTATTCCCGTCGTCACCAAATTTATCTCCTGGCAATTCTCAATATCACCGCAATCGCTGAACAAGGTCAAACACACTTCATACATCCCGGGACCCGCATAAACGTGAACCGGATTGATGTCAGCACTCGTATTGCCATCCCCGAAATCCCACAGATAGGAACCGGAAGTAGACGTATTGGTAAATTGCACTGTGAGATTATCATCATCATAAGTAAAACCCACTACCTCTGGTTCCGAAGGCTCTGTAATCAGATAGCTTGAAGAAATTTCACAACCATTATCGTCGGTTACAGTAACTGTATACTCACCTGGAGCAAGATTGGTGATGACGCTGGTCGTTGAGTCAATATCCCACAAATAAGAATACGGACTGGTTCCACCGGATCCCTGCACCTGAATGATCCCATTATCTCCACCATTGCAACTTACATTGGCGAATTTTATCACGAAAACTTCCATCGCAGCGGGCTCTGTAATTTCGACTATCGGTGAAATGGTACTACATCCTGCACTACCTTCAGGAGTTCCGATAAGTTCAAGATTATCCACCGCAAACGAAGGATCGGTTCCCTGACCATCGTTGTTATTGATCCATTGAAAACCGATTTTAACATCCGGATTGTCATTCGCACTGACGGGCAATTCAACTGAATAGGAAACATATGATCCGGAATTCGACCCATTGCATGGCCCCCCACAACAAGTAGTTTTTTCCATATCATCGAGCTGTTGCCAGTTGGTTCCGTCAAAATACCAAAGCGTTGCATTGTCCACCAGAGCCTGCCCTCCTTCTATGTAGTCAAAAGAAAGTTCAATATCGTTCCTTCCGCTGCAATCGATGGTTGGAGATTCTGCTCGAACATTGGTGGTAGCATCCGCAAGGTATACTGCACCTCCGTCTGCAGGAACTATTACAATATCAAATACGGAGATTTCCGTATTACTGACATGTAATGTTCGATTATTGTCACCGCCACAAGCAGCACCACAATTACCGTCTCCGATTTGTTCGGCTGCACTTACAAAAAATGAATTGGCAAACTCTTCGTTTGTGCCGTTATTCGAAATGATCCAGGTGCCATTTTCCGACTCAAAACCATTGGCGCTTTGTCCCTGGTTGCATCCGCTGCCAAAATCTTCCGACCAAAACAAAGGCTCGTCAGACCCTCCCGTTTCTTCTACAACAGCATAATAGGTGCCTGCACAAAGTCCGGAGGCCAATGCTTCCTGCTGATCGATGGAAACGCTGTTGCCGCCCTCATCAATTTGATACCATTCGTATTCAAAATCACCTGCACCAACCACAGTGAGTTCTGCTGCAGCGACACAATCTCCAAAACAGGAGTTACTTTCTGTAAGATCCAAAGCTACCTCCAAAGATTCTTGTGTATTGACGATACCATATTGAACCGACAAACAACCCATTCCGTTTACAATTCCTACTGCATATACTCCCGGTGCAAGATTGTCGAAATTACTTTCGGATTGCAGATCGCCATTGTTGAGCGAAAACTGGTAAGGACCGTTTTCACCGGAAGGTATCACCGAAATGCTACCATTCATTTCATCGCACGCGCTTGCTTCGACCGTCAATTCCGCCATTTCCTGTTCCGGCTCCGTCAGCGAATATAAAGCTACCGTTGCGCATTCATTTGCATCGGTGATGTTGACTGAATAAATGCCTGCACTCAATCCTTCGTTATTACTGGTCGAGGCTCCGGTGTTCCAGAGATATTGGTAAGGTTCCACTCCACCTGAAACTTCAGCGGAAAGAGCTCCATTGCTTCCGCCGTAACAGGTGACTGTCTGTTCAACGGAAATGGTGGCAATTAGGGAATCGCAAGAACCGGCCAGCGACTGACCTGGTGTCAATACAGCGGTAATAACCACAAACACTGCTGTAGCGAGTATTTGCTTAATCATTTGGTTTTGAATCATAATTATAGGTATTGGTTAAATTGGTTACATTACAAATAACCGAATGCATCCGATCGCTACTCAAGCCCGGCAGGCTATGATGAGGTAGTTATCATTATGGAAACAATACCAGGAATGAAAAATAGTCGGTCGCAGAGCGGTTGGTTCGTTCCGCTAAATATCTAAAAAAAATCCGACCAACCGCAATATTCAGCAGATTAAGTACCGGGCAGATAAATTGAATTTAAAGGCCTAACATATCCAGCAAGTCCTGCTGAATGGTAGGATTGATGGCAACGGCCAGTGCCATAGAGATAAAGAGTCCGATAAATGCAAAGCCCGCATCGCGAAGCACGAGTTTTATGGTTTTCTTCATGGTTCGGTTGGTTTCGGCATGCGGTGTAAGTTGCATCGCAATTTCACGACCGGCCAGTAAACCGAGAAAAACCCAGGTAGTACTCATCGGAATGGTACTGATTTCTTTAAAGTAGAACAACAATCCGGCATAGACCAAATCAATTACCGACGCTGCCCGCACATCTGTCACGTGAGATTTTTCTTTGATGATACTCTGAATTTTATCTCCACGCAGATAGAAAAGCAAACCAAGACCTCCAAAAATAAAACCGGCAAAAGCCAGAAACTCCAGCAATGATAATTGTCGCGGAAGAAATACTGCAATATTAGCTGCATCCTGCATAATCCATACAGACCATAATGCACCACTGATTGTCCACTGTGCAATCATCCAGTACGGATGCGGTTTTCCGGTAACAAGTTTTGCTATCCATTTCGAAAGAACATACCAGATAATTCCGGCAGCAAGAAATGCAATTACGTAACCTGTTAAACTTTTTTGGGTCACGCCCAGAATTGCTGAAGTATCTGTACTAAAAACACTCAGCAACATGAAAGTTGTTGACACGGGCATTCTCAACCGGGTGATAATCAATAGCATCAATGGCGATACGAGCTGCAGGAAATGGAAAGAGGTCGGCGACTCAGAAAAACCTTTAGATGCCAGACGTTGGTACGAAACATCGCCATCAAAAGTATACCAGCTATAGAACGATGTAAGAATGAAAATACTGCCAATAAACAACCAGAGGTGCCACCACTTTTTATCCTCGTTGGATGCTATAAACGTTCCGATGGTTTGAATAGAATCGTTTGCAATGGCAGAATATGCGGCAAATATGAATCCGATCCACATTGCAATGGCCGGATAGGGATAAAACACCGCAGAACAGAACAGACAAAAAGCGACCAACCTGAAAAAAGTTCGCTCGCGGAAAAAGAATAAACTCAGAATTTTGTATCGCCTATCGCCGATAATTGCTGAACCAATGGTTGGTCTACGACCGGTGTTTGTATATTCGTACTGGCTCATCCTCTGTTAAATATCGTAGTCTCTGTTAAAACTCGGAGTATATTCTCCCGGTTCTTCATACTGATCATTTCTTGGCCGGTTGTACTGGACTGCCTTAACATTTGCCAGAACGATTACGCCCAGGATTACCAGGCCTGACAAAACATCTGTCCACTCAAGCCCGAATGATCGTTGAGGATCTATAATTGAGTGATAAACATTCAATACTGTATCCTGCCACCAGGTTATAATGGAAACTTCATCGAGCGATGATGTGATTGCGGCCAAAACAAAAACAAGAACAGCAATTGCAATGGTACCGGTCATCCCCTTCAGCAGAAACAATTGACGAACAATGATCATCGAATAAACCAGAATAAAAACCAGAACCGCCATCACGAGGACCCGCATCGGAAAATCTGAAATCTGGAATGCGGTAAGCTCGGATACATCAGCAAGTGGTGACAGGGTTAGCACCCTGCTGTGAAAAAACACATATACTGTAAGTCCTACACCTGTGCCCACTAATTGTGCGGGAAGATTCAGCCAAAGCGGAGTCCATGATTTTTGGAACAAAGCCCGCAGAATCGAATAAAAGGGAAAAATATCTGCTTCGAAACGGTAAGAACTTACAAAAATGGCAACTACATAAATGAATGAAATGAGTGCCGAAAGTTCCAGAATATTGAGGGTAAACTCTGTGGATTGGGTTCTTCCGAGAATAACGTAATAAGCAAATGTAAACAGGGCGCTGGCTCCAAATTCAACACTCGCGGTTTTCAGGGTTTGCTTAAAAGTCATGCGACCCGGAATTAAAAACGGTCTTTGAAATTCCTGAGCTTTTCAGGCTGTAAAAAGTGTACCTCGGGCACATGAAATCTGCTGTTTTAAACAGTGCAAAAATGCGACGGAATGACGAGCAAAACCGTCGATTCAAATTATCCAATCTTTATTGTAATGTTAACACAACGTTAAGCGATCGTCTGTTTTCAGCGAACTCCGGTGGCAATCATTCCACATAACTGGTACAACATCCTGGCCCCCACGTTTCCATCCCAGTCATCTTCACCGGGTGAAACTTCGCACAAATCAAAGCCGATAATTTGCTTACCGCTGTCGCCGATCATCTGAAAAAGATAGGCCGCCTGCTCAAAAGTCAACCCTCCGGGAACCGGCGTTCCTGTATTCGGACAAAGCCCCGGATCGAGACCATCGATATCCACCGAAACATAAACCTTGTCCGGCAACCTCCGGATAATTTCTTCAAACAAGGCTTTCCAGGAAATACCGGCCATATTTTCCCGCTGAAGTTTACGGTCGAAATAAATATTCACCCGATCCTTCTGATCTTGGGCAAATTGCTCTTCTTCT
>CALDPJ010000069.1 GCA_937911795.1 uncultured Flavobacteriales bacterium
CCGAGTGTTCCGATTTTATCAACCAGATCGCGAATGGTTTTCAAACACTCCTGATCATCCGCCATTTTATAATCGGTTACACCCGAAATTTCGGAATGTGTGGTGGCTCCGCCGAGGGTTTCATTGTCTATATCTTCGCCGATAGCGGCTTTTACGAGGTAGGATCCGGCCAGGAAAATGGTTCCGGTTTTTTCAACGATGAGGGCTTCATCGCTCATAATCGGTAAATAAGCTCCACCGGCCACACAGCTTCCCATGATGGCCGAAATCTGTGGAATTCCGCGCGAAGACATCACTGCATTGTTGCGGAAAATTCTGCCGAAATGTTCCTTGTCCGGAAAAATCTCATCCTGCAGCGGCAGAAAAACACCCGCGCTGTCCACGAGATAAATAATTGGAATGTGATTCTCCATGGCGATTTCCTGGGCACGCAGATTTTTCTTTCCGGTGATTGGAAACCAGGCTCCGGCTTTTACCGAAGCATCGTTGGCCACCACAATACACAGGCGGTCCGAAACATAACCCATCACTACTACAACACCTCCCGAAGGACAGCCTCCGTATTCTTCATACATTCCGTCACCGGCAAATGCACCGATTTCAACAAAATCCCTGTCCGGATCGAGCAGCAGTTCAACACGCTCACGGGCGCTCAGTTTTCCTTTCTGGTGCAATTTTTCAATTTTGGCACTTCCGCCACCTTCATAAACCTGATCTAATTTACGCTGCAACTGTGTTAGTTTCAAGCGCATTGCGTCCTCGTTTTTGTTGAATTCCAGTTCTGCCATAGTACGTTTTGAATTATCGGTCTAAGTTAGCAATTTGACTTTCTTTGACGCGAATCCGGCCCAGATGACTTCGGGCTTCGGGACCGAGATTAAAAACCAGATCCAACGCAGAGCAGTTGTTGTGAAACGGATGCTTGTCAGAAAAAACCTGAAAGTAGGGTGGTATTTCGATGATGTCCGAAGGAAATTTAGACGGTTTCATAACCGGCCTTAAATCCATGGAAGCAGATTCCGGTGGAATGTAATCTTCAGAAATTTCAAGTTGTGGATCGAGTTGCAGCCATTTCAGCACGAGTCGAATGGTGGCGACATTGAAGGAAGCCAAATCCTTCGGAGCTTGTTCCAACAGCGTTTTCAGATCATTCGAATAGTACTCAAAAAAAGGCGCCGATTGATAAGCGGAGGTCAGTGTTTTCATATGCTGCAACGCCCAGTTTTCTGAATAGTCGATTTCAATATTTTTCACCGGCACTTTTTTGCCTTTTAATCCAATTACCGGAATGGTGAGCGACAAGGGGCCGTTGGCTGCGGCAATGTCATAACGGTTTCGCCAGGTTTGTTTAGGATAGTGTTCACCGATGTCGATGATTACACCGGGTTGCTGAAAAAACCAGAAGTAAAACAAATTGCCGAAAGCACAGGCCGGAAGAACAGGAGTAGCGATCATTTTTTATTCGGTGCGAAACATTCCCGACCAGCGCAGGCGATTGTACCATGGCGCGTGGGGATTATAAGAAAACAAAGTGAAGACAACTTTTCCGATGATGTGATCTTCCGGTACAAGCCCCCAGTGACGCGAATCTGTTGAGTTGTGACGGTTGTCGCCCATCACAAAGTAGTAGTTGTTTCGAAAAGTATAGTGCGTCCGGTGGTGGCCGTTAATGAAAATAGAATCTCCCTGGTTCGTCATTTCCTGATTTTCATAATTTGCGATAAGCGCATTAAAGAACCGCAAATTTACAGGATCGAGCAGAATCGAATCCCCGGCACGGGGGACGAACACCGGTCCGTAATCGTCGGGTGTCCACTCGGGGTCATACAGAGCCGGGTAGATATTCTCCGGAAAATCTACTCCGTCAAATCCGGTGGGACGAATCACGAGCTCCGGAAAAACAACGCGTAGTTCTGCCACTTCATCTTTGGTTAAATTAATGAGGTGCACGTCGTCTTTGCTGTACTGGCTTCTTTCGCCATACGGATCGATGTGCGCGCGCAGGGCAGTGAATTCCTTCCGCGGGCACCGGATTTCATAATTCGAAAGGGTAGGGAAAGTGTCGGTCTGTAAATGTCCGTTGATGTAGATTTTCGACCGTCGGATCTGAATCGTATCGCCGGGCAACCCGATGCAGCGTTTCACCTGAATTCGTTTTCGATCAACAATAGCGCTGTCAGTTGGATGGTTAAAGATCAATACATCATTTCGCTGCAATTCGCCCCTTCCGGGAATTCTCCATACCGGCAGTGAAAAGGCATTCAGCCGGAGTGAAGTAAACGGAATGCCCAGACTTACCGGAAGCCTTGGTCCGAGCGGCCACATACTTACCAGAACAAGATCGCCGGGAAAAAAATTCGGTTCCATCGACGATTTGGAGATTACCTTCGGGCTCACCAGAAAAGTGGTGATGCACCAAACCAGGATCACGGCAAGGACGAATGATTTAAACCAGTCTTTCCAGATGCGATGACGCTTCAAACCTGTCGGTTAATCGACCAGCGAGAAAACCCGGTTCCAGCGGATTCCCTTGAAGAGACCGTTTCCAGCCGACGGATCTTTAGAGAACCAGACCAACACCGCTTTTCCGACGATGTGATCCTGCGGAACAAAGCCCCACATCCGTGAATCAGCAGAGTTGTGCCGGTTGTCACCCATCATAAAGTAGTAGTCCTGTTTAAAAGTATAAGACGTGCTTTCCTCTCCGTTGATGTATATTTTTCCGTCGCGCACCTCCAGATCATTGTCTTCGTAAAGATCAATGGCGCGACGGTACAACGGAAGATTTTCGGGTGTCAGGTCTATGGTCGCTCCTTCGTTTGGAATCCACAGCGGTCCGAAATTATCGACCGTCCAGTCATAATCCGGATGGTTCGGGAAAATCTGGTTGATTTTACCACCGGGTGATTCATCGTCTTTTTCCTGATTTCGCACCTGCACGGTCTCTACATTTTTAAATTTTTCAACGGCAGCAGCAACATCTTCGCTCATGAAAATAAGGTAATGTTTACCCTGCTGAATTTCGAACATCGCATCTGCATTGATGTCAAACTGGCTTTTCATCATTCGTGCATTCAGTGCGCTGCTGGTATAAACATCATGCAGATACTGAGCTTTTTCAGGCGTTTCAATTGCTGTGTTATCGATCAGGATTTGGCGGTCTACGATTTCGATCGTTTCTCCCGGAAGTCCGATGCAGCGTTTGATGTAATTCTCTCTTTTGTCGATCGGGCGGACCAGAATTTCACCCATAGGCAACATACCGCGTTGGCCATTCATTTCCTGCTGAAGACTGAAGTTTTCGTTCCACACATTTTTACGTCCGTGGTCGCGCACCAGTTGATAGTAGCTCTGGTTCTGGTAATTTGTCACCACCGTATCTCCTTCGGGATAATTAAAAACCGTAGCGTCAAAACGCTCAACATTTCCCAGCCCGGGCAGGCGGAAGTAGGGGAGTTTTTGCCATTCTACGTACGATTTTGTGTTGAAGAAAGGCATGGTGTGATGCGCAAACGGAAAGGCAATCGGGGTCATTGGAGACCGTGCGCCGTAACTCACCTTGCTTACGAATAAATAATCTCCCACGAGCATCGATTTTTCCATGGATGGAGTAGGAATCGTAAAGGCTTCGATGAAGAACACCCGGATGATGGTAGCCGCAACTACGGCAAAAATGATCGCGTCCACCCATTCGCGGGCAAAACCTTTTTTCTCCTTAGTGAAATCAATAGGGCCGGTATATTTAATTTCTTCTTTAAATGCCAGCAAAGGAATCATGACGAATGGAAGGAAGATCATCATCACGTCATCCTTGAAAGTACGTTTTCCGAAACATCTTCCGAGTTCTACGTTCATCACAATCAGCATCAGGAAATTTACGCCCGGAACGATGAGCAGCAACAGCCACCACCACGGTTTCTGAATCACCTTCAGCCAGATATACAGATTGTAGCCAGGCACAATTCCTTCCCAAGGTTGCCGCCCGGCTTTGGCAAAAAGTTTCCAGAAACTGCCAAAATAGGCGAGTACGGTCAGGTAAAATATGATAACTGCAATCATTTATGTTGGTTTAAGTTCAAAACATCTTTCATTGTAAAAACTCCTTTTTTTCCAAGGAGCCACGCGGCACCCGAAATGGCTCCACTTGCGAATCCGGTTCTGCTTTTTGCACGGTGAATCAATTCAATTTCATCCACGTCCGATTGGTAAAGGATATGATGAGTGCCCGGAACGCCCGGTTCGCGATATGCGGTAATTAATAATTCTTCCGCCTTATTTTCCGGCCGATCCGACCAATGCTGTTTGCGGTCAATATTCCGCAGGATTTCTTCGGCAAGTGTAATGGCCGTTCCGCTTGGAGAATCCAGTTTTTCGGTGTGGTGCGTTTCCGAAACAGATACATCATATTGTAATTGCCGGTTCATCAGCAACGCCAGAGCACGATTCACTTCCATAAAAATGTTTACCCCGATACTGAAGTTGGACGAGTACAGCAATGCGCCTTCTGTTTGTTCGACATGGCGGATTACTTCCGGAAGCTTTTTGTACCATCCTGTAGATCCGCAAACCACGGGAATTTTCTGATCCAGACAGGCAATGATATTGCCCGGAGCAGCAACCGGATTGGTAAACTCAATCGCCACATCGGTGTTTTCAGGAAAAATCAGTTGCTCTGCATCCTGTTTGTCGAAACGCGCAACAATATGATGGCCCTGCTTGGTCGCAAGTTCATCAATGGCTTTTCCCATTTTTCCGTATCCGATGAGGGCAATGTTCATGGCTGGTAACTGATGCGCCAAATTTACAATTTAAGACACAAGGTGAGTCCGGGGCTGGGTTGAGTGGTTCCCTGAAGGGATGGGTAAACGCCCATCGACAGGTCTTTGCTCACATCGAAGTAGAATAAATGCGCGTCTACATTGGCATCCAGAATATTTAGAAGGTATACGGCCACCAATCCGAGGTAGGAATAATCGCGCCACTTTCGGTGTTGGGTGATCAGGTCCTGTAGTGTAGCTGTATTATAGCCAGATGTATTTACGATAGTCGGATCGGGATCAACAGCTCTGCGATATTGTTCTCTGAAATAATTGATCTCGCCGATGTTGTACTGGAGAAAATACACCGATACACCCAAACCAGCATACACGATCGGAATCTTCCAGTATTTTTTGTTGTACGCTTGCCCAAGTCCGGGAACAACTGCCGAAAACAGGGCCGCTTTGGTAGGCGAATGCTCTTTCCGGATCACGTCCTTTTCCGACACAATTACTTCGTGCGAAGCAACATTCGGATCAGAAAAAAACAATTCGCTTTCGAGACTGTCTGGGTGTTGTTCGGGTGTTTCCGACGGAGGTGCGGTAGATGTACTGTCTGGTTCAGTGATCTGAGCAACCACAAGTTGTGTTGCGGCCAGGAAAATGATCAGAGACAGGAGTGACTTCAATGCAAATCTAAAATTTCGGCTATGCGTATCAGATCATCCTCATTTTGAAAGGGTATTACGATCTGGCCTTTGCCTTTTTGAGCCAGTTTCAAGGCAATTTTGGTGCCGAATTTATCGCTCAGATCTTCGCGAAGTTTCTGGTGACCGAAAGACAAAGCAGGCTCTTTCTTGGTCTGTTTTGGCTTTGCGGCTTTTTGTTCTCCGGTGAGTATTTCGGTATCGCGGACCGATAAATTTCCGGTGACGATTTTCTCAAATGCGTCGAGTTGTTCTGCCTCGCTTCCGGCACTCACCAATGCACGCGCGTGTCCCATGGTTATCAGGTTCTGACGCAAACCGAGCTGAATTTCGACCGGCAGTTTCAACAGGCGCAGGTAATTCGTGACGGTGGTTCTTTTTTTACCCACTTTTTCTGCCATCGCTTCCTGGGTGAGTCCGCATTCATCAATGAGCCGTTGATAACTGAGGGCAACTTCGATAGCGTCGAGGTCGTGGCGCTGAATATTTTCTACCAATGCCATTTCGAGCATGGCCTGATCGTCGGCGATTCTTACAAAAACAGGAACTTCGTCCAGTCCGGCCATTTGTGCGGCACGAAATCGTCGCTCACCGGAAATGAGCTGAAATTTATCATAGCCCATTTTGCGCACAGTCAGCGGCTGAATGATGCCGTAGGTTTCAATCGATGCGGCGAGTTCTGCCAGTGCTTCGCGGTTAAATTCCTGTCTCGGCTGAAAAGGATTCACCTCTATCTGTCCGACTTTTACATTGGAAACCGAGCCGGCCAGAACCGGTTTAACGGGTGCATGACTGGTAATGTCTGTATCCCGGTTTTCCAACAAGGCGCTCAGGCCCTTTCCCAAACCTCTTTTTTTATTGTTCATTGCTCACTTCAATGATTTTATCGTCGGAATGAATTTTTGTAAGCTCGTTTTTCTGTAGAATTTCCCTCGCAAGATTCAGGTAATTTACAGATCCTTTGCAGCTCGCGTCGTGCATGATGATGGTGGCACCGTGGCTCGGTGCTTCGCTGAGGCGGGTGTTGCGGTGAATGATCGTATCGAACACCAGTTGCTGGAAGTGCATTTTCACTTCCGAAACCACCTGATTGGCCAGGTTGAGGCGCGTGTCGTACATCGTTAGCAAAATTCCTTCAATAGACAGGTCGGGGTTGAGGCGCGACTGAACAATTTTAATCGTGTTCAGCAGCTTTCCAAGTCCTTCGAGCGCAAAGTATTCGCACTGTACCGGAATGATTACCGAGTCGCTGGCGGTGAGTGAATTTACGGTGATAAGACCGAGCGAAGGCAGACAGTCGATGATGATAAAATCGTAATCATCTTTGATTTTGCTCAGGGCGTGACGCATCATGTGCTCGCGGTTGGGCATATCAATCAATTCGATTTCTGCACCTACCAGGTCGATGTGTGCCGGCAACAGATCGAGATTGGGATTGTCTGTTTGCAGAATGATGTCCGAAGGTTCGATGCCGTTGACGAGGCATTCGTAAATGCTCGTCTTTACATTTCTCGGGTCGATGCCCACACCCGAAGTTGCATTTGCCTGTGGATCGGCGTCCACCAACAGCGTTTTGTGTTCGAGTACGCCCAGGCATGCTGCCAGATTGATTGCGGTAGTGGTTTTTCCTACTCCGCCTTTTTGATTTGCAATCGTAATGATCTTTCCCATTGTTCTCGTTTCTGTGAAAATGGCTTTCTTGCCGCTGCGCAAAGTTACGACAGGCCGTTTAAATTTACCCCTTTCGTTGTTGCTGAATACCGTTAAAAATGGAATACTTTTGCACAGAATTTTGTTAATACAACGCTGAATGATCACCCTTATTTCCGGCACCAACAGATCCGGTAGCAACACCCGTCAGGTAACGGATATGATTGCCGAAATGTACCGTCAGAGTGGGGTACAGACCCAGATTTACGATTTGTGCCGGCTGCCCCGCGAGGTGGCCTTTTCGGAGGTGTTCGGCAAGCGATCGGAAGCTTTCGCAAAAGACATCGATAAATTCGTAGTGAATGTTGATAAGTTCGTGTTTGTGGCACCGGAATACAACGGCAGTTTTCCGGGTATTCTGAAAGTATTTCTGGATGCTGTTGAGCCGCGTCAGTGGTACGGAAAAAAGGCCGCGCTGGTAGGATTGGCCACAGGAAGATCAGGAAACCTGAGGGGATTGGATCATCTGATGGGGGTGCTGAATTATCTGCAACTGAATGTGCTGCATTTTAAACCAAACTTATCTCATCTGGTTCATCATCCTCAATCGCTCGAACTGCCGAAAGCGTATGAGGCACTGCTGGAAAGACACGTGGAATTGTTTCTGGAATTCTGATAATCAGGGAGCCAGTGTACTGCTCTGATCGCTGTCCAGATCCTCGAAATTGACATTGGTGAAGCTGGATTGCACTACGGGCTCAGGAGCATCTTCAGCAGCCTGTGCAGCAATTTGTTCCTGATCGTACGTTCCGTCGCCACCACCATTTCGCAGGTGATGTATTTCATCAATTGTATCCTGCAATCCTTCTATAAATTTATCGAAGTCTTCCTTGTAAAGAAACAATTTGTGCTTTTCATAGAAATGGTTTCCATCGTCGCTGAATCGCTTTTTACTTTCGGTAATCGTCAGGTATAAGTCGTTTCCCCTGGTAGCCTTTACATCAAAGAAATAGGTTCGTTTTCCGGCCCGTATGGCCTTCGAATACACATCTTCTCTGGAGTTGCTATTTGCTCTATCGTCAGACATTTCACTATTTGGTTTAATTGGTCTTTTCTATCGGTTCAGTACTAACAAATATAAAAAAAACTCAATTGGATGACCAGAGAAGCAAAGTTTTTAAGGATTCCAAAAGTTTCAACAGGAGTTGGTAACTACATCCAGCCAGATTCTTCTACACTTCCTCTTCCTCTGTAAGCTGCCGTTGATACAGGTCAGCGTAAAGGCCGTTGCGCGCCAGTAGTTCGGTATGGGTGCCTTGTTCGGCCAGTTTTCCGTCGTCTAAAACAAGAATGTGATCGGCATTTTTAACCGATGATACCCGGTGACTCATAATGATCGCCGTTTTGCCTTCCATCACGCTTTTCAGGTTGTTGAGGATGTTCTCTTCGGTCTCGGTATCCACGGCCGAAAGGCAATCGTCAAAAATCAAAATCTGAGGATCTTTTGCAATAGCCCGGGCAATGGAAACGCGCTGTTTCTGACCGCCCGATAAAGTAATGCCGCGTTCACCGAGGATCGTGTCAAACGACTTGCGGAACGACTGAATGTTTTTCAGCACATCGGCATTTCGCGCAGCTGACTCGATCCGGTCCATCGACCAGGTTTCTTCGTCCAGACCAAAACCAATATTGTTCGCAATGGTATCAGAGAACAGAAAGACATCCTGCGGGACGTACCCGATGCTTTTCCGCAGACTGTGCAGATTGAGCGATCGGATGTCCTTATCGTCGATTTTTATTTTGCCTTCGTTGGGCTCGAACAAACGGCAGATCAGAT
>CALDPJ010000070.1 GCA_937911795.1 uncultured Flavobacteriales bacterium
AGGGCGTCGCGGAGCAGGATCCGGTCCGATCAACGACCAGGTAAACAAGTAGCCAGCTAACAGAAAATGGATGTGCACCAGGAAATGCCATACGGGATTATGCAAACTGGCGTTGTACAGCGGAGTGAGGTACAGCAAAAACATTCCGCCAATATTAAGCACTGCCGCCACGATGGGATGACCGATAAATCCGAAGAATCCGGAGCTGAAAACCCGGAGTACCTGCCGCGAAGTTTTCGGCGGAGATGCCTTTAAAACCAGCGTAACCGGAGCACCCAGAACGAGGAAAATCGGCGCGTACATGGCGATGAGCAGATGCTGAATCATATGCCCTCTCATATCCGTGTGTCCCCAGTGCATCACCGACGGCCACACCGCAATTACCAGCAGAGCAATACCCACCAGAAAGCTGATCAATGGCCAGATTTTCCAGCGCTTTTTCCGGTTCAGCAGACGGAAATACAATACCCCATACAACAAACCGGCACAAGCAATGAGTATTGCCGGAAGCCAGTCGCCCAGGGCAAATGCGGAGTGATGATGTGGGCCGGAATGATCCATGGATTAAATGGCCTTGGTTGATTTATTGCGCACGTTTGCCCGCCTCAGCAACACCAGTCCGATACCGAGCAGAATGGCGCCCGCCGCATTCCAGGCGATGTCGTAAGGCAGTATATTGTCGACATACCTTATCTGATGGAGCTGCAACACCTTGTGGTTGATGATTCCATCAAAGAGTTGAAAACCACCCATTCCTATAAAGAAAGCTGCCCGGGCTCTATTCTTGTCGATGGAATGACTGCGACGCAGGTCGAGCAGTATGAAAAAGCCGGCTACTATGGCCACGAGTTCTGCTGCGTGCAACAGTCCATCAGCCAATAAACCAATTTCTGTGGTTGACCTGTCGTAGAAATGATGCCATGCGAGAATCTGGTGAAAAACAATTTCGTCGATGGCAGCCATCAACCCAATGCCGATAAGCGCTGCAGCCCACATCGACCTTTTTGGATTGGTATTGTTTTCCGACAGATTCACCCGCAATAGCTGAATTAAAAAGGATATTTAATATAGCCATTTCCGCACAATATTTATGTTTGACCCCGCCTTTTATTTGGCATCATTCGCCTACGATCACCTCATTGGACAATTATTAAAGATCGTTGTCCGATCTCAGCGAGTTAAAAATCGGTAATTGCAGGTGAAACCGTACGGCGATGATCCGGGTCAATATTACCGTTAGTGTCGCCAAAAGTGCGTGAAATGGAAATACCGCCTGAAACTGAAATCCGGTGAAATAAACCATACCGCCCACGATACAGGCAACGGCGTACAGATCTTTCCGGAATAGCAGCGGAACTTCATTGATGATAATATCGCGCATAACACCTCCAATGCAACCAGTAATGGTGCCCATGATGATGCAAACCCAAATGGGAAAACCGGCTTCGAGACTTTTGCTGATTCCGGTCACCGTAAAAAATCCTAGCCCAATGGCATCGAACAGAAACAGTGTTTTTCCGAGCCTGAACAACCGGTCTCTGAAAAGGATAATGGCCAGTAGTGCCACTCCGGTGATGAGCAGATAGCGTACATCCTGCATCCAGAACGGCGTTAAATCCAGGAGAATATCGCGGGTTGTTCCGCCGCCAATGGCCGTCACCAAACCGATGACATACGCCCCGAACCAATCGATATTTTTTCCTGATGCGAGCCGCATGCCGCTAACGGCAAAGGCAAAGGTGCCGAGCAGGTCGAGAATGGTGGTGAGATTACCTTCGAAGATAAAGGACATTCGCGGTGTAGATTTGGTTAAAACTGGTTGATCTGAACATGCGGCATACGTGAAAATAGTTTATTCTGTTGACACTACTGAATTCTGCCCTCGCAAACGACGATTGTATTCAATATCCGTTATCGTCAGCTTCAACCAGGTCCAGTCACCGGAATCGAGTTTCCATTTCACCTCGCAATCTACCGGAATGAATCGTTCTTTGATGGTGTCCGAACGGGTGGCAACAACCGTCCACTCACGGGGAGCCGAATCAGAAACATCTTTGTACCGCATGGCCACAAATTTTGTGAACCGGCCGCTTTCATCGAAGTGAAAAACGCCGGAAGCTGAGGTTCCGTTGATGTCCATCGTGGCGCTTGCAGAACAATCGTCAACCGTTTTCCATTTTACATGCGGACTTAATGCTGCCGATGGAAACCACACCATTTCTGCAAGATATCGCTGTAACGTGGCTTCATTCAGTTTTTGCTCCGACCGGGCATTCACCACCGGAATCAACGAAAACAACCGAATGGTCATTTCCCCTTTCCCGTGTAAAAACTTATCTCGTCCAGCTACCGGCATCAGTGGGTTCATCTCAAGATTTACCGACCAATTGAAAGCCGGTGGATCAGTCGTAAAATGCTGCCTCGCTTTTCCTTTGATCCAGTTTGCTTTCTCCGGATCCATTTGCATTTCGAGTTGCTGCTCCAGGTAAACAGAGGCCACTATTGGTTGCCCCATTACTCCGCTTTTTTGCAACCACTTTTGAACTACCGACGGCAATGCGGCCAGATCGGACATCGATAGCATCTCTGAACTGAAATCCGCTTCGGCGTACATGTTCTCCACTTCTGACTGCACCATCCGATCGAACCGAAAAGCGAAAAAGCTAATGATCACAGGAATAAGAATCACCAGGTTTAAAAGGGTGCCCCACCAGAATTCCTTCCAGCAATAAATGATCAGCAACTGGGAGAGGACAATTGCAATAAATGCAAACATCCACCAGAACGAAACACGGGCCAATATCAGCCCAGCCGCGAGAAGCAGCAATACAGCGGTCACCAACCAAACCATTCCGAAAGCTTTGGGAACCGGTGATGTGATGGTAATGACGGAAAATCGAACGCCAATGGAATGAAGAAAATAATGAATGTGAAGAGCTGCTTGTATTCCAATAATGGATGCAATCAGAAACCGCATATCAGTTGGACACGATTTTAAGCCCGATGATGGACGTAATGAGCGTAGTGATGAAAAATAACCGCCAGAATGTTGCGGGTTCTTTAAAGACTAAAATTCCGATAACCACGGTTCCCACGGCTCCGATTCCTGTCCACACGGCATAAGCTGTGCCGATGGGCAGGTGTTGAGAGACTTTCACCAATAATATCATACTGATCGACAGGCAAACCAGAAAGGCGCCGTACCAATAGGTAGCCATCATTCCAGTGGCAAATTTGGCTTTACCCAAACAGGCCGCAAAAGCTACTTCAAACAATCCTGCAATGATCAATAATATCCAATTCATTCTTTCCGGTTGAGCTGATGATTCACTGTACAATCAGCAAAGTTAGCACAGAACAAGGATTGGAATAATCAGAAAAATATTCGTTAAATCCGTTTTCTTATTCAGTGCTTTCATGATCACATAAAACTAAATGTTTTCGATGGCTGATGAATGACTTAATTGGAAGTAAATCATAAAAAGAAAGTTATTTATCTCCCAACCATTCTATTCCAGATCGATTGGTTGTAGTAAATTGCAGCCCGAATTAATTCTATGCAAAATACCGGTTCAGTCTTGTTACCCAGCCCGCTACAGCTCAAAGACCAATATGACGTGGTTGTAATTGGTGCCGGAATCAGCGGATTAACCGCGGCATCCATTCTTTCGAAAGCTGGACTGTCGGTGCTTGTACTTGAACTGGACAGCAGACCCGGAGGATATCTTGCAGGATTCCAGCGTAAGGATTTTCGCTTTGATAGTGCCATCCACTGGCTGAATCAAATGGGTCCGAGAGGGCTGGTGACCAAAATATTTGATTTTATCGGAAGCGATCACCCGACTGCGTTTCCACAAAAAAGAATCAAACGATATCTCGGAGATGACCACGATTACTTGCTGACCAATGATCCCGATGTAATGAAAGCGGATCTGATCCGGGATTTCCCTCATGAGAAAAAGGGCATAGAACGTTTTTTTAAACATGCCAAAGAACTGGGCAACTCCTTTGAAGGATTGGGAAGTTTTTTCAGGACCGAAGAAAGCATGGGCGGAATTGAATACGGTTTGCACATGATGCGCAAGTTGAAATTCGCTCTGCCGTTTATCAAACACCTTCGTTTCACGGGCTCCGCTGGAGTAGAAAAAGGATTGAAACGATATTTTAAAGATCCGCGATTGCACCAGGTTTTTGCTTCCGAAATGGATTTGCTGAGCTGTCTGGTTCCGATTGGATGGGCATATTACCAGGATTACCAATTGCCGCCAGTTGGTGGTAGTCAGGTTTTTCCTGAATGGCTGAGCCATGTCGTAAAGTCGTATGGCAATGACATCCAGTTCAGATCGCGCGTAAAGAAAATTTTGCTGGAAGATAAACGCGCTGTAGGTTGCGAATTTGAGCACGCTCAAAAATTGTATCGCGTAAGAAGCAACGCTGTTCTCGCTGCTTGCGACATTCAGGCGCTGTACGAAAAAATGCTGCCAGAATCGGTGGTGTCGCCGAAGCTCAAAAAGAAGCTGAACGAAGCAAAACTGTATAGTTCGTCGGTAACGCTTTCGCTGGCATTGGATTGTCCTGTTGAGAATTTCGGTCTTGGAGAAGAAATGATTTATCTCACCAAAAGCGGTCTGGATCGTGAGGCCCATGCAAATGGTGATCCACACACCAATGGCATCAGTATACTCGCGCCGTCATTGAGGGATGCTTCCATGGCTCCGGAAGGTAAGGGCACACTTACGGTATATGTTCCGGCATTTTTCAAACAAGCCGATGAATGGCGCACCGAGCGCAAAGAAAATGGTGAACTGGTGCGCGGCGATGCATACAAGCAACACAAACAGGAATACGCTGAGATTCTCCTCGACCGGATTGAGAAAAAACTGGCGCCTGGATTGAGGAACCATATTGAGTATATGGACATTGCAACACCCATCACCCACTGGCGCTACACCGGCAACCGCGACGGAAGTATGATGGGCGCAAGACCCGGAAAAGAAAACATGCAAGCCAATATTGCGCATTACAAAACTCCGGTGGAGAATTTGATTCTGGGAGGACACTGGGCAGAATTGGGCGGTGGGGTACCGATTGCCGTTCGCGCTGCCGCAAATTCAGCGTTGCTCATGCTTCAAAAGTTCAAACCCAAAGCGGCAAAATCATTCGCCAATTACATGGACGGAAAAATCACTGCTGATGTTGCCAACGGATCTCCGGAGTGGTTGCCGTATGAGTCAAGCTGGAAAAGAACGCCCACACCGTCCGAGAAGAAACGACAGAAGCTGGAAGCAAGGCAGCAGGAAAACAGCAAGGGCTAACGCATTAAATACATTTTCCCGAACTCCTGTTTGAAATATTTACCCGCAGACGTTTGTCGTTTGTCGATGGATTTTCCGTTGATTTTGGCAATTACGCGGTACAAGTAAATTCCATTGGCCAGGCGATCGCCATACATGTCGGTGCCATCCCAGTAAAATTCGGTAATGTTGCGTCCAACGCGAATGGGCCCTAGCTCCAGGTGGGTAATTTCGCGCACAATCTTTCCGGTGACGGTCATGATCTGTACTTTCATGTAGTCCGGAATTTCGGAGCCTGTGAGGGTGAACACAAAATGGGTTTTGGTAGAAAACGGATTCGGGTAATTGAGCACATCGGTGATGGTGGAATGCGTCACCACTTCAAAATTAATCCGGTAGTCATTGTCTCCGCTTGAGTTTCCGGATTTATCCTTTCCCCGGACGAGCATGGTATACACACCATCCTGGGTAAACTCCGGACGATAAATTATCTGAAACCGATTGGTATTTCCCGATGCCGGAACCCAGATCATATTCTGATTGGCTCCGTTGTAGAAATAATGCCTTTTGAATTCACCGCCGGGTTCAGAAAAATAAATCTCGAAATTTGATGTATCGGCGTCTTCGTTCAACATCAGGAATAAATTTTCGTCGGTAAGTGAAATGTTGATTTCAGGCTTGGCCGAAACTATTTCTCCATCCAGAATGTGCAAACCGTCAAAAGTGACATCCAGCAAAGGATTTTCATTGTCGGTATTGACATCAAAACCGATCTGCAAAAAGTTATTGAAGTGGTATTGCTCCAGTTGATCGTATTCACCGGTTTGGGGATCTGTGGGATTCACCTCCAGCCAAAAATGATTGGCACCTCCCAATCCCCAGCTATCGAACTGAATAGAATCAATAATGGTTTCTCCGGCCGGCAGCGGAGCAATCTTTCTCAGATCAATTTCGTGAATGCTGTTTTGCGCATTGACGACCCAATATCGCACAAGCAGACTATCCATATCGCGGTTGCTGGCGTTGGTGATGGCGTAGGAAACCAGCATCTCTTCACCCTGGTCAATTTCCAGTGATTCAAAAACAAAATGCTCTGCAGGATTCACAACGGCTTCGGGAACTTCGTCGAACAATAAATGCCAGCGTCTCAGTTGTGCCGGTGTCTGATCTTCGGAATCGGTAAGCCTGGACCGGATTCGCAAGAAGGGAAACTGTTCGGCGTTAACCTGTGCACCAAGGTTGAGATTATCCAGTGAAAACGAACTTGTCTGACTTGCAGCGATGTCAATGTTTGCGTTGTTCCATTGCCGACCGATCAGCCGTACTCCCACCGAATCCTGAGTGGGCGTCTCCCGCGGGTGAAATCGGTAATGAAAAGAATGCCATTCGGCCACAGGACCGGCTGCCAGCGAAACCATGGCACCATTGTCTCCGCTTGCCTGCAGATCTTCGTTTAAAACAAGGATGTCGGTTGCGGACTCACCAAACATTTCACTGATCACCGGATTGGTTTCCCCTTTTTTGAGGAGCACCAGATACGGTACCTGGTCATACGAGGGATTTATTGTAGCTCCGAGAGCAGCCATAGTCGAATAAAACGATGTATTCGAAAGGTTGGACTCCACCAGATACTGCCAGGTATAAATGAGGACGTAGTGTCCGTCGGGAACGGCATTCAGCACCATGTTCGAGAACCCTTCCATCTGGGTTGTATTTGATTGATGGAAAATGAAATAATTTTCAACCCGGTTACGGCATGCAGTACCATTATTGGCATTTCCAAAGTTGTGGTCGGGATTTTCATCTTCCCAGGCCGTACCCCAATATTCGAATGTCTGCGGATCGAACACTGCCACATGAATGGCGGGAGCACCCCCACAACCACCATAATCTACAATATCAAGATTGAGGGCTATTTCCTGATCGAGCGTTGAGGAACTGCCGATAAGATTGTAACGAAGATTCACTGTGCCGGAGAAAAAATCAATGGTCCTGTCGGGTTCGTTGTACACAAGAGAATTGTAAGAGTTATCTTTTAATTGCTGAAAGTGCGCCTGTCCCCAACCCGTTTTTCCTTCGATGTACTGGAATGAACTCTCGCGCCATTTGTTCGCTTCGGTGGTGTCGATGGCCACCCGCCAGAAATAAACGGTGCTGTCGGTGAGCGTAAACGGCAACGACCATTCTACCAATCCCCCAGCCTGATTCACGATGGTTTGCGCTAAAAAAGGACTGTTGAAATTACGGGTAGTATCCACTTCGAAACGGTAGTTCGTAGCCGTTGCAAATGGATCACCGGTGGAAGCTTTGAGCGTAACTTCCGGTTCGGCAACTACTGCGAATTGATACGGATAGACCGGAATGATTCCGCCATTGGTGATGAGCAGGGTGATGTCATTCACGCTGTTGTTTTCGAAGTCATCGAGCTCTTCCACCGCATTTACCGGCAAATCTATGTATACCGAAAACTTGTTCTCTCCCAATGCCCGATCGGGTTGAACCGGAATGGTGAAACTGATGGTTTTGGAATTTAACAGATAATCTACCGGAATAACGTACACGGAATCGGCGCCGTTGTCCGGAAAATCGCGTTCGATGATGACATCGAATGAATCCTCGGTAGCTTTGCCGATATTCTTCAGCTCTACAAAAATGGTCAGTGAATCCTGGATCGTGGTTACTTCTGCAGGTTCGAAATAAATTCCTTCCTCCACCACCTTGTAATCGGGTTTGGGAAATGAATTCAAAATCATCGCAGGATCGCCGTGCAGCGTCATTCCCAACACCTGATTGACACGCAGCAAATCGGTTCCGTCGCCTTCCACCAGCGGTATGGTTTTTTTGATGTGATCACCAATGGTTCCTCCGTAGTTTGTAACAGAAATCTGTTTGTACAATTCTTCGCAATAAAGTTTCAGTGTTATCGGAAATCCGAGTTTCACCGTCGACAAAAAACCAATGACCCCTTTGTCCTGAAGCAACAAAAATTCCTCGCTCGTACTGCTGCTCAGCGGACCATGGATATCACCGGTGTAACATGCATTACCAATTAACAATGGATATTTCCCGTTCCACTCAAAATTGTCCGGATTGTCAATGTTCTGATCGAAACCGCTGCCTCCGGCGTGCCCGAAAAAGTTCATGATGGTAACTCCTCCATTGATCAGCTCTTCAATCTCTGTGCTTAGGTTGATGGAAATGGGTTCATTGTTGTCTTTATAGAAAGAATGGACTTCGGCTCCGAAATAAGTACTGTCTATGATGTTTTCGAAAGTTTGGAGATAATCCTTGAACTGATTCTGTTCGTTAGTGTCGTTACCTCCACCGAAGTGCATCACATTCTTCATCCATTCGGCAGGTGGCTGGTTTTCGTATGTGACGACCTTGTTCAGGTAATAATATACATCCTGATTGCTCTCTGCGGCCAATCGCCCCGTACGGACGGTGGGTGCCAATCCGGGATTATTCTGTAGTCCATAGGTAATCAAGTTGTCACTGGAAGGATATCCAAAAGAGGGAACAAGATTTCGGGCGTAATACGTAGCGTTTTTCCGCGATCCTCCCTGTCCTGCTTCCGGAACCTCGCGAATGGACTTTCCGATCAAAAACAGATATTGAGGATCTGTATCCCAGTTGGCCAACAGCATGTCCA
>CALDPJ010000071.1 GCA_937911795.1 uncultured Flavobacteriales bacterium
TGATTCAAAATTCAGAAAGTAGTGGGTATTGTCTTCGTATAGATGGGTATGGTGCCGGAAGGTATTTTCCTCTATATTATGGAACCATGTAGTTTGATCACTCCCATAGAATAGTAGGTAATTTCCCGGGCCGAAAATTCCGTCATTTCCATCTACCATTTTAATCGGAATTTCAACCGGATCAGAAGGTCGCGGAATCCAGTTTTCTTCGGGAAGCATTCCGGGTCCATGGCTGAATAATGAAATGAGATCGCTCTCAACAGGAGAGTTTAAAATTCCAAGGGATTCCAGATCATCATAACTCAGCACATGAACACCATCCTGGTTGGTAGTGAAATGAAACCAATTGCCGGTGCTCAGAAGAGACTCCTGTGCAGATGCCTGAATGAGCGAGATCAGAACCAGACAGGCAATGTATACCCCTCTCATAGGTTGGAAAAAGAATTTGTAAACAGCAGCATTTTCTTCTTCCAAAAATAAGGAATCGAACGATGTTTTAAGCCCGGAGCGTCACCTCAGTTCTAAGCCGAAACTTGTTGGGTTTTGCCGTGGCACTGCTTATATTTCTTACCACTACCACAAGGGCATGGATCATTTCGCCCTACCTTATTCTCTGTCCGTACCGGTTGTGGTTTGGGGCGATTACCTGGTTGACCGGGTGCCGTCTGTCCACCGGCCGGGCGTTGTTCTCCAGTCGGAAGATTGCTTCTGCTGGTTTGCAGTTTGCTGAGATCATCCTGAACCGGCCCTTTGGTAGTGCGCACGTCCTGCCCACTTTGGGTCACGGCCAGAGAGCATTTCGACAGGAATGAAATTACCTCGCGATTTACCCGCTGAACCATGGCTTTGAAAAGTTCGAATGATTCAAATTTATAAATCAGCAAGGGATCTTTTTGTTCGTAGACAGCACCCTGCACCGAGGTGCGTAATTCGTCCATCGATCGGAGGTGATCTTTCCATTCGTTGTCGATGATGCCCAGGGTAACGTTTCTTTCAATGGCGTTGATGAGCTCTTCACCACCGGATTGAATGGTCTTTTCGATATTACTGATAATCTGCAACGATTTCACGCCATCCGTCACCGGAACCATAATATTGCTGAACTGGGTTTGCGTTTCGTGCACATTTTTGATCACCGGCAATGCTTTTTCTGCGAGCCATTCAGATTTTTTGCGATAATGGTCGCGAACAGCATTGAAGATCATATCACCCAACTCGTTCGGGTTTTTCTTCAGGAAAGTTTCTTCATCAACTGGTGATTCCATTGCAAAGTTTCGCAATATATCCAGTTTAAAGCCTTCGAAATCTTTCACTTCCTGATGCGTGTGAACGATGTCATCCACCACCTCAACAAACATATTTTCAATATCGTGGCTCAACCGGTCTCCGTGCAATGCATGGCGCCGACGTTTGTATATTACCTCACGCTGGGCATTCATTACATCATCATACTCCAGCAGCCTTTTGCGGATTCCAAAGTTGTTTTCTTCAACTTTTCGCTGGGCGCGTTCAATCGATTTGGTAATCATCCCATGCTGGATCACTTCACCCTCTTTGAGACCAAGGCGGTCCATCATTTTGGCGATGCGGTCCGAACCAAACAGTCGCATCAGATTGTCTTCCAGCGAAAGGTAAAATTGTGAAGATCCGGGGTCTCCCTGTCGTCCGGAACGACCACGCAGCTGGCGGTCAATTCGTCTGGACTCGTGTTTTTCTGTACCGACAATTGCCAATCCACCGGCTTCTTTCACACCAGCCCCAAGTTTAATGTCGGTACCACGACCGGCCATGTTGGTGGCAATGGTTACCACTCCTGGTTGACCGGCATTGGCAACGATGTCTGCTTCCTGCTGGTGTTTCTTTGCGTTAAGAACAGAATGTTCAATGCCGCGTAATTTGAGCATACGGCTCAGTAATTCCGATATATCTACTGCAGTTGTACCCACCAATACCGGGCGCCCGGCTTTGCTCAGCTCAACGATTTCATCGATGGCTGCATTGTATTTTTCACGCGCGGTTTTGTACACCTTGTCTTCCATGTCTTTCCGCTGAACAGGTCTGTTCGTAGGAATGACCATAACATCCAATTTGTAGATGTCCCACAACTCTCCCGCTTCGGTTTCGGCGGTACCAGTCATACCGGCAAGTTTGTGATACATCCGGAAGTAGTTCTGAAGGGTAATAGTAGCGTATGTTTGCGTTGCTGCCTCTACCTTCACATTTTCTTTTGACTCAATGGCCTGGTGCAATCCGTCTGAATAGCGTCGACCTTCCATTACACGGCCGGTTTGCTCATCCACGATCATCACCTTATTGTTCATCACCACGTATTCGACATCTTTTTCGAACAGGGTATATGCTTTCAGCAGTTGATTGATGGTATGGATACGTTCTGATTTAACCGCAAAATCCTGAAGCAGTTGTTCTTTTTTCTTCAGTCTTTCCTGCTCATCGCTCACATTATTTTCGAGTTCAGCGACTTCAGATCCGATGTCTGGCATTACAAAGAAACCAGAGTCTTCAATATCTGTAGAGATTAAATCGACGCCCTTTTCAGTAAGCTCAATGGTGTTGTTTTTCTCATCAATCGTGAAGTAGAGCATTTCATCGGCCTTGTGCATCTCCTTACTTTGATCCTGCATATAAAACGCCTCGGTTTTGAGCATGCGTTGCTTGATGCCGGGTTCGCTGAGGAATTTAATCAGTGCTTTGTTTTTAGGTAAACCTCTGTGTGCCCGAAACAATGCCAGATCGGCAGAAGTGAGCTCCTCTTTTGTTGCGCCATCGCTTTTCAGAACCTTTTTTGCTTCGGTAATCATTTCGGTTACCAATTTGCGCTGAGCCTGGACCAGCTTTTCAATTTTTGGTTTCAGCTCGTTGAATTCATGAATATCTCCGCGTGGAGTAGGGCCGGAAATAATCAATGGTGTCCGGGCGTCATCGATCAATACTGAATCGACCTCATCGACAATGGCATAATGATGTTTGCGTTGTACCAGACTTTCAGGGGTGGTACTCATGTTGTCGCGCAGGTAGTCGAAACCGAATTCATTGTTCGTTCCGAAGATAATGTCAGATCGGTAGGCTTTTTTTCGCGCTTCGGAGTTCGGTTGATGACGGTCAATACAGTCGACCGAGAGTCCATGAAATTCGTAAATCGGGCCCATCCACTCGGAGTCACGCCGAGCCAGATAATCGTTTACCGTTACAAGATGAACTCCTTTGCCGGTGAGGGCGTTGAGGAAAACGGGGAGAGTAGCTACCAGGGTTTTACCTTCACCGGTTTGCATTTCTGCTACACTTCCTTTGTGCAGACAGACACCACCGATGAGCTGTACATCGTAGTGCATCATATCCCATTTCACAGGGGTTCCGGCAGCCAGCCAGGTGCTGTTCCAAAATGCTTTTTCACCTTCAATGGTGATGTGGTCTTTGCGGGTCGCAAGTTCGCGGTCGAAATCGGTAGCGGTTACTTCGAGTTGTTCGTTTTCTTTGAAGCGGCGGGCAGTTTCCTTCACAATTGCAAACGCCTCGGGAAGCAAATCCAGTAAAACCCGTTCAATTTCTTCGTCAATCTTTTTATCGATTTTGTCAATCTGGTCGTAGAGCATATCCTTTTCTGCAGGGCTCATCAAGGGATTGGCATCGATCTTTGCCTTTATATCATTCCGCTCCTTTTCTTCATCGCTTATTTCATGTGCAATTTTGACTTTCATGGCTGCCGATCGTGCACGCAAATCATCATTACTGAGGACGGAAAGTTTTTCGAAATGCTCTTTTGTTGCTTCTACTAATGGGGTGATTTCCTTGAGGTCGCGGGTAGATTTATCTCCGAATACCGCTTTCATTATCTTGGTCACAGAACCGATCATAATCGAATGGCTTTATTATAGGCTGCAAAAATAGCCGAAATTGTTAAGAATAAATATTGAACACAGGCTTGGCCGGTTGTGTTCAGTAACCATGCCAGTACGGGCAGAGCTGACAAACTGACAAAAAAAAAGGCCGGAATTATCCAGCCTTCGGTTTATGGTTTTATGATCTGACACGAAGATCAATATTCGTCTTCATTAAAGAAAAAATCTTCCTTGGTCGGATAGTCCGGCCAGATGTCTTCGATGGATTCATACACTTCGCCATCTTCTTCGATCGCCTGAAGGTTCTCTACTACCTCAAGCGGTGCACCAGTGCGCATTGCGAAGTCTATCAATTCGTCTTTTGACGCAGGCCATGGGGCATCTTCCAGATAGGAAGCCAATTCTAAAGTCCAATACATATCAGCACAAATTTTTGTACGGTTATAATTTGCAAAAATAGATTTTTTATCTACACAGGCAAATAAAAAAGATTAGTTTATTAAAGCCCTAAAGAACAGTCGGTTAAAAGCGCTATTGCTAATTACATTCTGGCTTTCCACGGCGTCTCGGTTGCGTTTTTTTCTGATGTCGTCCATCTTGCCAGCACAAAGAAGAAATCGGATAACCGATTAAGATACTGAATAATCAGTGGATCCACATCCGAAGCAGCGGCCAGTGTCACTACGCGACGTTCGGCTCTGCGGCAAACACATCGGACGACGTGGCATTGGGAAACAGCCAAATGCCCCCCTGGTAAAACAAAAGATCGCATTTCGGGTAAATGTTCATTCAAACGGTCGATTTCGTTTTCGAGATAGGTAATATCGTCAGCAGAAATCAGCGGCACCTTTAAGTTTTTCTTTGCCGGATCTGAAGCCAGTAGCGAGCCAAGGGTAAACAGCCGATCCTGAATTTCGAGCAGTACAGAATTTTCCGTCTCCGGAAATCCGTAGTCGCGCAGTAATCCAACGTGTGAATTCAGTTCATCAACCGTTCCGTAGGCTTCAATCCGTAGGTCATCTTTTGGTAGCCGCTGTCCTCCAAAGAGTGCGGTTTGACCCTGATCTCCTGTTTTTGTGTAAATCTTCATAATTACTGATTTTGCTCTGATACAACCGCTGCCATTTGGTCTTGCTCAATTTTGCCATCGCGCAGGCGCACAATTCTTTTCGCGTGTTGCGCAATATCTTCTTCGTGTGTAACCAGAATAATCGTGTTTCCTGAGCGGTGAATGTCGTCCAACAAAGCCATTATTTCGTAAGATGTTTTTGTGTCCAGGTTTCCGGTTGGTTCGTCGGCCAGAATTATGGAGGGTTCGTTGACCAATGCCCGGGCTACAGCAACCCGTTGTCTTTGACCACCAGAGAGCTCGTTGGGTTTATGTTTCATCCGGTCTCCCAGTCCTACCTGCTCCAACACTTCACTGGCTCTTTTGTTGCGTTCTGTTTTTCCGATACCTGCATAAACCAGGGGCAGTGCAACATTCTCGAGTGTGGAATATCGCGGTAATAAATTAAAAGTCTGAAAAATAAATCCGATTTCTTTGTTCCGGATCTCGGCCAGTTCATCATCGATCATCCGGCTGACATCTTTCTGGTTGAGAATATAAGAACCGGCTGTGGGTGTGTCCAGGCATCCGATGATGTTCATCAATGTAGATTTTCCCGAACCCGATGGCCCCATCAGCGCAACGAATTCATTACGATTGACATTCATGTCTACACCATTCAACGCCTTCACAAGCTGATTTCCCACCTTATAGAATTTGGTGATGTCTTGTATTTTAATGATTGCCTCGTTCATAGCCTGATTTTAAAATGTTCTTTGGCTTGTGCTTCGCGAAGAAAAACAATGCCGACATGGAAAAGATCGACGGTTACCTGATTGCTGGAATCGGCGACTATTTCACTCCATGCGCGCGTCATTTCTTTCGACCAGTAAATGTCATCAAAAATAATTACAGAATCGATTGTAAGGGTGTTGATGAGTTGTCGATAGTACTGCATGGTGGCCGAATAACTGTGGTTGCCATCCACAAAAACAAAGTTGCAATCATTATGCTCCTGAAGATAAACAGGCAGCAGATCGTCGAAATTCCCGATTTGCAGAGAAATATTTGTAATACCGAGCCGGTCAAAATTTGATTGAGCGATTTGTGCTATCTGACCACAACCTTCAATGGTGGTGACCGGTACATTGGCCTGCGCGAGATGTGCGGTGGTAAGACCGAGCGAGGTGCCCAGTTCGAGAATATTTTTTGCCCGGCAATGAATGGCAAGCCGATACAACAACCGGCTGATTTTACCTTTCTGCAAACTGAATTTTGCGATGTCTGAAATCTTTCTCTCGTTACTTCCCAATACCCGCGAGCCGGCACCCAAATCGTTAATTTGAATGACTCTGTGATCGTTCAGTAATTCTCTTCTGATTTCTTCAATCTGGCTGCACCATTCCGGTTTTTTATCCGGCAGGGCGGTGGTGGCCAACTCGTAAATAAACGGAGAGTGAATTCCGTGTCCCTTGGTTGAACGCGCAGTACAACGATGTGCAATATAATTTCTAAGCTGAAAAAAAATCAATTCCGGGCGTTTGCCCAAAGGTAATTCAACTTATCCGGCTTTAATTCGCCTCATACACCTGATTGTCGAAAACCGGGTTGGTTGGTTCCTGAATAATGATGAACGGATATTTCGATACCATGTGACAACTGTTGCAGGTGTTGATGAAAGCCCGGTAAGCGTCGTTAAAATCACGATCCTGTTCCAGTGCTTTTTCGAAGATTTCGAGCTGGCTCACTCCATATAGTTTCATGTTTTGACTGATATCCACACCTTCGTGCGTTACTTCGCCCTCGCTGATTTCTTCCATTACCTCTTCGATTTCGTGCACATAAAAATCGCGAAGTTCAGTGTTGTCATTGATTCCGGCGAAATACATTTTGTTCATATACAACTGCAGGCGACCCATTAGCATCACAAGATCTACTTCAGCGTGTTCATGGTGGGCAGTTTTTTTGGGGGCATCGGTATTTGTTTCAATACTGCATGCAACTCCCAGAACCAGAGCCAAAACGAAAGCAATTACAACGGAATATTTCATGAAAATCAAGCTTATTTAATACAATTAATTAGGACAAGCAGTAAAGATAGAAACATCAGGTGGATCAGAAATTATTCGGACTATACAGTTTTGCTGAACATCGTCTGAGTAGCTTCTTTCTGCGACAGGTATTCGTCCAGCGCCATGCAAACATTCCTTACAAACGGAATTCCTTTGTGGGTAATCTTCAGTTCATTTTCAAATAACTCCACCAATCCATCCGATATCATTTCTTCCAGTTTTTCAGGAAGTTGATCCAAAACCGGTATCTGTTCGGCAGTATCGTACCAGCTGGTGCTGAATCTGGTCATCAAATTGAGAATGTGTTTTCTGATAATCTGATCGGATGCGCTCAGCAAATGGCCGTTGATGATTCCTAACTTTCCGGCAGCACAGTGTTCTTTGTAGGTTTCTACCTTTTTTTCGTTTTGAATAAAAGCACCCCACGAATCGCTGATGGAACTGGCGCCCAATCCAATCAATAGTTTTGTCTGGCCGGTGGTGTAGCCCATAAAATTCCGGTGCAGGGTTCCGTTCTTTGATGCAAGATATAATTCGTCTTCGGGAAGCGCAAAGTGATCCATTCCTATTTCGATGTATCCGGCTTCCTCGAGCATTTCTTTGCCGAGTTCATACAAAGCCCGTTTTTCTTCGTTGTTGGGCAAATCGGCTTCTGTAAACATGCGTTGTCCTGGAGATTTCCACGGAACGTGGGCATAGCTGTAAAACGCGATGCGCTCGGGCCGGAGCTGATTCACAAGTTGCATGGTATGTTCAATGCTGGCAAGTGTTTGCAGCGGAAGCCCATAAATCAGGTCAAAATTAATAGAGTGATAACCGATTTCGCGGGCATCGTTGGTGACTTGTTGCACTTGTTCAAACGACTGGATCCGGTTGACGATCTTCTGAACTTTCGGGTCAAAATCCTGTACACCAAGGCTCATTCTGTTAAATCCTGCATCGTACAGAATCTCCAGGTGTTTGCGGGTAGTATTGTTTGGGTGCGCTTCAAAACTAAAGGCTTTGTTATCATGAACCTTGCTGTTTTCGAGAATGGTATTAAACAACCGCTGCAGGTTTTCAGGACTAAAAAAAGTGGGTGTTCCGCCACCAATGTGAATTTCCCGAATGACCGGCGGACCATCAAACCATGACTGATAAAGTGCCCATTCCTGCAGCAGCGCATCAATATAAGGGTCTTCTACTTTGTGATTTTTGGTGATTCGTTTATTGCAGCCGCAGAAAGTACAGAGGCTTTCGCAAAAGGGTAGGTGAAGGTAGAGACTGATTCCCTCGCTTTCGTTGGTTTCGCGGAAAGTTTCGAGTACGCTCTTTTTCCATTCCTCTTCGGATGGAATGTGGTGCCAGAAAGGTACGGGTGGATAACTCGTGTACCGCGGACCGGCCACGTTATATTTTTGAAAGAGAGAAACGGACATAATGGTATTTTTTTGTAAAGTTATCCCACATCATGTAATCATAAAGATTTTGACTCTGTTTTTTCGACCAACGGAAGATAATGTCAGAGTACTTCGGCCACGACAAAGACACTTCCTCCGACAAAAACCAAGTCATTCGGCCCGGCGGCAGAAATGGCCGTTGAATATGCTGATTCGACGCTGTTGTAGGTTTTTCCATTCAGACCATTTGGTAAAGCAGCACTTTGTAGTTTATGAGGACTGAGTGCCCTGGGAATATCGGCAGCACAAAAATAGTAGGTGGCGTTTTTTGGAAGAATGCTCAGAATCTCTGAGAGGTCTTTGTCATCTGCCATTCCAATCACAAAATGCAGGTGGTTGTGTGGAGTAGCCTTCAACTGTTGAACAACCATGGTCATTCCATCAAAGTTGTGGCCGACATCGCAAATGGTGGTGGGAGTGGTGCGAAGTACTTGCCATCGCCCCTGAAGATTGGTGTTCTGCACCACGTTTTGCAAACCGTTGGTTATATGCTGATCAGAGATGTCAAAACCTTGCTCGCGCAACACTTTCAAAGCGGTTACCGCGGTGGTCACATTTTCTTTTTGATAGATACCTAACAGATCGGTTTTATAATCTGCCTTCGGTAAGCCTTCGGATGAATGAAATGGAGCTTGCATTTCCCGTGCCCGGCGTTGGATTACCTCCAGGGCTTCCCGGCGTGTTTTACCAGCCACAACAGGTTTACTTGTTTTAATGATTCCGGCCTTTTCACCGGCTATTTCTTCGATAGTATTGCCAAGAAATCGGGTGTGATCCAGCCCAATATTCGTAATAACAGATACCTCCGGAATAACAACATTGGTAGAATCCAGTCGACCGCCCATACCGGTTTCAAGAATGGCGTAATCGACTGAATGTTTTTGGAAATGGAGCAGGGCCAGAGCGGCAGTCATCTCAAAAAAGGACGGTTTGATTTCGGCAAAAACGGACTCATTCACTTGAACAAAGTCAATTACTTCTTCTTCAGAAATGGAGATACCGTTGATGCGTATCCGCTCGCGAAAATCCTTCAGGTGTGGTGATGTAAACAATCCGGTTGTAAATCCGGCTTCCTGCAAAACAGAGGCGATCATATGACTCACAGAACCCTTTCCGTTGGTTCCGGCGACATGGATGAATTTTGTAGACGTATTCTGCGGATTTCCGAGCACATCCAGTAATTTCCAGGTAGTTTCAAGATCAGCTTTGTAAGCTGCTGCACCGATACGTTGGTACATTGGAAGCTGGCTGAAAAGAAAATCCAGGGTTTCCCGGTAATTCATTTACTGCAGTTGGAAGATGAAACGAATTTTGCCGCGTTGTTCAATGGCTGCGTTGCTCTTCGGGCTGAACTTGTATCGCTTGGCTGCGTGAATGGCTTTGTTAGTGAGGTAGGTGCTGGTGGTATTACTTTGCGGGCTCCATTTAGCCGTCAAAACATTTCCCTGCCGATCAACCGTGATGTCAAGCACAACAGTACCTTCTTCTTTAGTATCCTTGATGCTGTAACCACTAACCAAACTACGTCCGGCCAGTTCCCAATCACCTTGACCGCCGCCGAGTGCTCCTTTACCGGGAGCACCATCGGGACTTCCCTGATTGCCGGGTCCTTCTGTGTCGCCTTGGTTGCCACCTCCGGCTGGAGTTGACCAGGTTTCTTCAAGAGCACGACTTAAATCATCACTAATCGTAGGTTCCGGTTCAGGTTCCGGTTCTGAAGTTTCTTCTGAAACATCCGGAGCACTGATTTCGCTTTCGGTTTGAGTTACGGCTTCCTCTTCCACTGCCGTCACCGGCTGTGAAGTATTGGTAGGGGTGGGTTGTTCTTCGGGTGTGGTAATCGGGGTCTGAACCTGCGATTCGGTGACACCGCTTCCTGTATTGCTCCATCCGAATTCTATGGTTGCTCCGCGATCTTCGGGTATTGGAACCGGCGTTTCAAGTCCGAAAATAAAAAACAGAATGAGCAGGATGATGTGGAATATGATGGTTCCGATCAATCCGGTTCGTTTGTCTTTATTCTGAATCAGTTCCATTTTTCAGATCGTTTAATACTATTGATCTGTAGTGGGTTTTGTTTTAAGAACAATTTTCCAGTTGTTCCGCTTCGCGATATCCAGCACCTTTACCATAACTCCTGTGGGTACCGACTGGTCGACGCTCAGCAGAATACTTTCTTCTGACTTATCAGCAAGTGCATTGGCCAGTTCGCTTTCAATATTATTCGGATCAACCACCCGGTTGTCGATGGAATGGATTAAATCAGCCCCGATCCGCAGCGAAGTAGTTTGCTTGTCTTTGGTGCGGTTGCTGCTCTCCGGCAAATCGACTGGCAGGGCATAAGGGCTCACCATAGTTGAGACAATGATGAAAAATATGAGCAACAGGAATACAAGATCCGTCATAGACGACATACTGAATCCTGCATTGATTTTATTTCTCGGTCTCAGGTTCATGGCTGTTTATTTACCTGGTTCGTCCAGTAAATCCAAAAATTCAATGGTTTTGGATTCCATATTGTGAACTACTTTATCAACGCGGGTAACGAGTGTATTGTATGCAATGTATGCAAGAATACCGATGACGAGTCCGGCCACCGTGGTAACCATCGCCTGCATAATTCCTCCAGAAAGTTCACTGATTTCCACTCCGGTGTCGCTGACTTTCATAGCGTGAAAAGTAATGATCATTCCGATTACTGTTCCGAGGAAACCAATCATCGGTGCGGCACCTGCCACGGTAGCCAGTGTAGACAATCCTTTTTCGAGTTTATATACTTCGAGCTTGCCCACATTTTCTATCGAGCTGGCTATGTCGTTCAATGGTTTTCCTATACGGGCGACTCCTTTTTCAAGCATTCGTGCAACGGGAGTATTGTTGGAGTGGCAGAGATTTTTTGCTGCATCTATCTTACCATCGTGAATGAAGTCGCGGATTTTATTCATAAAGTCCTTGTCTTCTTTTGACGCTTTGTTAATGGCCAATAGTCGCTCAATAAAAATATAAACGGCCATCAGAGAGAGAATTGCCAGAGGAATCATGATGTACCATCCTCCATCCTGGATCATCTGCCAGATAGAAAGCGTTTCAATGGTTGGGGCCATATCCTGTGCAGCACCGGTGGTGTCCTGCGCAGCCTGGCCACCTTCGTTAATTTGAGTGAAGAGCAGTAATGACATGTAGATGTTCGTTTTTAATAGTGGTTATAACGCTGGAATGAAATGCTAAATTATACATTCATCACGTAATATACGGCTGCTCCTGCAATGTAACCCGAAATTGCCAGAAGACTTATCTTTTTCATGTACCAGACAAAATCAATTTTTTCGAGTCCCATTACGGCAACGCCGGCTGCAGATCCTATGATCAGAGCACTACCTCCGGTTCCGGCACAGTACGCCAGAAACTGCCAGAATATTCCGCTTTCCGCAAAGGCGGAAGATGCGTCCGGAGATATGGGATACATTCCCTGGGCAGCAGCTACTAACGGAACGTTATCTACCACGGCAGATAGCAAACCGATGGCAATATTAATCGCGAAAATGTTGCCTATTTGCTCTTCAAGAAAATGTGCCACAACATTCAAATGTCCCACTTCCTGTAGAGCCGCAACTGCCAATAAAATACCCAGGAAGAACAGAACAGAAGCGGTATCAATTTTCTGAAGTACGTGTAACACAGAAAGCCTGGATTTCTGTTCCTGATTCTTTTTGCGGTGAATGATTTCTGTGGCCGCCCATAAAACACCCAAACTCAGCATCATGCCCATAAACGGCGGTAGGTGGGTAACGGTTTTAAAAACGGGTACAAACAGTAATCCGCATATTCCCAGAATAAAGACAAACGAGCGTTCGAAAGATGTGGTAGGATTGATATAATGATCTATGCTCGCTTTTTTTCGCGGCCGTGCGATGTTGCCTTTTAAGCGAGTAGAAAGTATTGCCACTGGAACCAAAATTGCAAAAAGGCTTGGTAGAAAAAGATTGGTAATAATAACCATTGTGTCCGGAAGTTGGCCTTTTATCCAAAGCATAGTTGTGGTCACATCACCAATTGGAGACCATGCCCCCCCAGCGTTGGCGGCTATAATTACGATTCCGGCAAAAATCCATCGTGTCCGTTTGTGTGCAATGAGCTTGCGCAACAATGAAACCATCACAGTATTCATGATCGATCTGGATAACTTTAAGCAGTTCAATGACATGTTCGGCCA
>CALDPJ010000072.1 GCA_937911795.1 uncultured Flavobacteriales bacterium
TCTTTCAGGACAATGATGTAGGGGGCCGCGGATATTACAATCCTGACTTCAGACTGTACGTTTTTGTAGGAATTGCCGGTATTTATCACAATCCGCAAGGTTCAATGGATGGGCAATCCTGGGTTGATCTGCAGGATTTTAATACCGAAGGACGCAATCAGCCATACAGCAATTTTGCATTTTCGATTCCAAAGGGGATCGGATTGTACTTCACGCATCAGAAAAAACACCGTTTCGGATGGGAAATCGGCTGGCGCACCACTTTCACCGATTATCTGGATGATGTTTCAGAACGTTACGGAAATCCAAACGAAATGTCACCCGAAGCAGCCGCTTATTCAAATCGAACTACCCTGGAGCACATTCACCAGGTAAATGCACAAGCCATTTCTGAAGGACTGGATCCTGTTGGTGCGGAAAGTTTCGAAATCAGCAGCATCAACGGAGAAAACATTCACAACGAACTACTCGAAACCAATCAGGGGCTGGCTCAAAAACGTGGCGACCCCTCCCATAACGACAGCTATTTGTTTACTCAGTTTTCGTATGGTTATGTGATTAAAGGCAGGAGTAACTATTACCGCCAGAAATATTCCTGGATTAAAAAGAAACGAAGAGTTGGCCGTAAAACAAGAGCCAAATTCTAAGACTGAAAGCTCCGGAAATCCGGAGCTTTTTTTTTACCAATTACTTTTTAAAGAACTGCCCGAGTTTCGAAATAGGTTTTCTTAAGGTTGTGAAGAAGCCCGGTGACAACCCATTCACTTTCCAGGCTCTGCGGTCTTCGAGATTGGCTTTTACACGATTCATCATTGAGGCATTGCTCTGCCCACCTGTTCTCATCCGGACCGTTGTGCGGTTTAAATATACGGTTGAGATTCGATTTTTGAACAGCATTCTCAGCATCAGTTCATAATCGGCCGATGTGCGGAAATTGAGATTGAAGAGACCGTATTTCTCATAGTACTTTCGCTTCAGAAAAAAAGTCGGATGTGGCGGCATCCATCCTTTTAAAAACAGGTCTCTACGATACGTTCCCGATTCCCATGTTCGAACCACTTTCTCCGGATTCCTGCGGTCAACGTACACCAGATTCGAATAGCAACTCTCCACCTCTCGTTTCTGCATTTTATTCACCACATCAGAAATAACCTGAGCATCCTGATACATGTCATCTGAGTTTAAGATGCCGATTACTTCACCGGTGCACAACGACAATCCTTTGTTCATGGCATCATATATCCCATTGTCGCTTTCGCTGATGACCGAGGCTATTCTTTCAGAATATTTCGTGATGATGTTCATCGTTCCATCGGTTGATTTACCGTCAATAATAATCAGTTCCAGATCCGGGTAATCCTGACCCAACACCGATTGGATACATTGCTCAATCGTATCTGCACTGTTATACGCAACTGTTATCACTGATACTTTCATGCCGACGTATTTCTAATGGTTCTCCGGCGAATTTTTACCGCAGGATTCCCCTGATAAATTCCGTAGGCTTCGAGCACCCCGTGTGCCATCGAATTTGCCGTGAGCATGCTGTGCGATTTACAAATTACGCCCGGTGGCACCACTGCCCGTGCTCCAATCCAAACGCCGTCTTCCAGTTCAATCGGTTGAACAATCAGATCGAAGGTAGATTTCTTGTAGTGATGGTTACCGCACAACAAAAATGCGCCCTGGCTGATACAAACGTGGTTGTGCAGAATGACCTCATCCAGGTTGTCGATCCAGACGCGCTCTCCGATCCAGACGTAATCTCCCAGTTTTAATTTCCATGGATATTTTATGTTGACACAAGGTTTGATTACCACACCTTTTCCCACTTTGGCTCCGAATAACCTGAGCAACCCAACCTTCACGCCTGAAAACGGAAACAATGGGTTCATGAAAAACAGAGCATTTACCAAATACCACAATCCACGGCGGATGGCTGAACCGGGTTGATACCATGAATTATCATAGGCCCTGAGATCCGTTTTTCCTTGTATGTTTTCTCGTTGTTGCAAGCGATCACCGTCTTTATTATATGCAGGCAAATTAATGAAATTTAAAACATAGCCTCACCTTCCAGATCAGGAAGATGGGTTCAGAAACATTTTAAGATGATCATCAACCGGTGTGGTATCCGCAGCCAGTTTACTTCCGAGTTGTCTGGCTCCTGCACACCACTCTTCAAACTGCTGCTTGTTCATTGCGGCTAATTCAGTGAAGGCTTCCTCAAATTTCTGCGGGTTCAATGGCAGGTCAAATCCAGCTTTTTCCTCTTTGAGTCCTTTCCACGGCGTTTGATCTGAAATAACGACCGGTCGTCCTGCTAAAAAGGATTCGGCAATGACATGACCGAAATTCTCACCCAACGAGGGCAACGAAAGCACATGATTTTGCTGAATAATTCCCTCTATTTCTAGGGGATTTGCCAGACCTTGGTAATTTACCTGAACATTCGCAGGCAAAGTGGCAATTCGTTGCAGACAATTCTGCCAATACTGCTCGTCGTAAACAGATCCGTAAATATTCAGCGCTACCTGAGATTCCAGCGCAGCCAGGGATTCAATGAGGAACAGCAGGTTTTTTTCAGGAGAAATCCGCGCAATACTCACGATTTTCAGTTCACCGGGATTTTTATCAATCGGTACAGGTTCCTGCGCCAATGCCTTACTGATATTACTTGCAATAAAGATTCTTGGATGCTTGCCGATTCCCTTTCGGATATCCTGCTCTTCTTTCGCATTGGTTGCGTGAAAATCCACATTCCTGTAGAGTCCGAAAATCCGGGCGGCTATCAGAAAAAAGTTCTTTTTGAATTTCTTTATTCCGAGTGCAGATTGCGATAACATTCCACGGCTTGCGACGATTACCCTTTTTTCCTTTTGTCGGAGTTGCCGGTTGGCCAACAATGGATAAATCGAGAAATATTTCGAATAAATTCCGTTGATGTAAATGACATCGCAGTGCGTATCGGAAATCAGGCGTTGCATGTTTTTTAGCGAAAGCCAATCATCGCTCAGATACATCACTTGCACTCCTTCACTTGTTTTAATCCATTTATTGGGCGAAATTTCATAGGGTACATCAGAGCAGTAATCGGTATTTCTGGTGACGATATGAAAACGCACTTTTCCCTGAAGCGCCTGAACCATGTTGGCACAGGAAGTAACTGGTCCGCCCGCCCGGTATCCCGGAAGATACCAGTCGATAAAAACCAGCACATCAAACATCTACCCGGTTTTTTTGCAACCAATGCTCTAAAACCACAAGGTTCCAGATATGTGCCCAGTTTATATCCGGCTTCTGTTGGTCAAAATCCGTCCACAACTGTTGAATGCCTTTTTGACTGAACATTTTTCTATTGGATAGATCGTTTAAATGATCGCCTGTAAAATCACGAAGATCTCGTTTCAACCATTGAGCCCATGGAAAAGTAAATCCCATTTTCGGGCGATTGACAATATCGGGAGGAAGCAAATCCGGAAAAGAATCGATGAGTAGTTTTTTCGGTTGATGCGGATATTTGATGTCATCCGGAATTCCCAGCACAAACTCAACGAGCTCGTGATCCATAAACGGCACGCGTACTTCCAGCGCGTGTGCCATGCTCATCTGATCGGTATCTCTCAGTAAAACATTTTGCAGATAAGTAGAAACTTCGGCGATGCTTACCTGGCTCAGTCGCGGAAGTTGAAATCCGGGTGTGCCATAACCAAGCTGATCTCCCACAATTCCGAAGACCCGGTTGGCCGAAAGTTCTTTATGATTGAGGATTTTCCGGATCCGATCATCAAAGAAAAGGAGTCGCGAAACCCAGTAAATATATTCCAGATCGAAATAACCGGCCTGCATGACCGCTGCCGTTTTATCAGAAGCAATTCCCGGCCGGAACCGCCGTAGCAAATTTCCACCAAATGCCCGCATCCATCCCGGAAAACTTAATAGCCAGCGTTTATCCTGCAGGGCAATTACGCGTTTAAAAATGTCGTAGCCCGCAAAAAGCTCATCTCCACCCGTGCCGGAAAGGGCCATTGAAATTCCTGCTTGTCTGGTCACACTGGAAACGATGAAGGTATTGGGACCGTCACCGCTGGGATGATCCATGGCCGATAAGGCATCGGGCAGATCATCCAGAAAATCGGCTGGTGTCAATTTAATTTCATGATGATCGGTAGAAAAACGATCGGCAATCATTCTCGCAAACGGTGCTTCGCTGAATGCTTCTTCTTCGAAGGTAACCGAAAACGTTTTAACAGGAGCCGTTTGATTCCGCGCCATTAATCCTACGATGAGACTTGAATCTATTCCGCCGGAAAGAAAGGCACCAAAAGAAACATCGGCCACCAATCGACGTTTCACTGATTGTTCCAGCAAATCGGCAATCTGGTTCTTTGTTTCAGTAGGTGAAAATCGTTGTGACTGTACATTGCTGGTTAAAGACCAATAAGGATAAACATTAAAGTCTGAATCGGTGATGTGCAAATAGGTGCCGGGCAACAGCATCCGTACTCCATCAATAATAGTATCCGGCGCATGAACCGTTTGATACCGCAGATAATCAATGATGCTGCCGGCGCTTGCCTTGCGCGCCACCAACCCCGATGCGAGCACCGCCCGGATTTCGGAAGCAAACACGACCGTTTGTCCGACTTCTGCAAAATACAACGGTTTAATCCCCAGTCGGTCACGGATCAGGAACAATTCTTTTTTCTGGTCGTTCCACAAGGCGATTGAAAACATTCCGTTGAATCGCTGCACCGCATCGATTCCCCATTGCTGAAAAGCCGCTAGCACCACTTCGGTATCGCCGTTGGTCAGAAAAGGGTAATTGCTGAGTTGCGCCCGTAACGTCTGATAATTGTATAATTCTCCGTTGAAAACAAGCACGAGATTTCCATCTGCGCTGTGCATGGGCTGATTGGCAGCCGCAGAAAGATCAATAATGGAAAGTCGTTGGTGACCCAGCGCTATTTCATCGGAGATGTACTCACCGGACGCATCGGGTCCGCGATGAGCAATGGACGCGTTCATCTTCCGGATAAGCTCCCGTGGCTGGTCCAGTCGTTCTATTCCGTGGATTCCGCAAATGCCACACATTAATCGAGTATGAACTGGGTGTTTGACAAAACTTTTCGAACTCCTTCTTCCAGGGGCAATAAATCTCTGCCCAGCAATTCTGTCATTTTTGTGATATCTGGCTTTCGACGTTGCATATCTCCTTCTTTCAGTGGTGGTTCATGAACTATTTGTGAGGCAGATCCGGTGATATCGAGTACCAATTGTGCCAGTTCGTATATCGTAATTTCTTTATCCGAACCGATATTTACTACGTCGTTTACAAATTTTTCCTGATAAAAAGCTTCCAGGCAGGCATCTATATTATCATCTATGTAACAAAAGGTGCGTCGTTGGCTGCCGTCACCATAAATGGTGATATCATCATTGGTAAGGGATGCGCGGATGAATTTCGAAATGACGAAATCACGGCTTTGCTTTATGCCGTAGGTGTTGAAGAAACGGAATATGGTATAGCTCAGGCCAAATTCCAGATGATAAGAACGCAGAAAGGCCTCACCCAGATTTTTTACAATTGCATACGGCAGCCTCGAATTCAGGGGCGTTGTCATTTCATTTTGAGGAATCTCGACCGGCTCACCATAAACCTCTGAAGATGAGGAATAAAATACCCGTTTTACACCGGTATTTTTCGAAAGTCGGAGAATGTTCCGGATACCTTCCACATCATTCAACACCGCTACCGGATTGTTCAGCGTTCGCTGTACTCCAACCAACGCTGCGTAATGAAACACATAGTCAAACTTATAGGCATAAAATACCCCGGAAATATCCTGAAACGAATTAACGTCACATTTGATAAAGTGGAGATTGTCGTGTTGGCTGGTTGGAATTTTACGGGCATCGCCGGTGATAAAATTATCCACCAGTACAACCTGATTGTTGGTATTGGTGGCTAACTTTTCTGCCAGTTCACTTGCTATAAAACCGGCTCCACCGGTAACTAATATTTTGGTCATTTGTTTAGGTTAGGCTGCCGGATCAAAATTACATTTTATTGGGAAGAAAGTTTAACAGACGCTGCGTCCATAACACCGGATTTATTTTTTGCGCCAGTTCATGGCTTCTGTATCCCATTTCAGTCAATTCCGCAGTTGATTTGGAAGCCGTTTTTTTCATGGCTTCCTTTATATCGGTGACTGATTCGGGCTTGTGGAAAAAGCCATTTTCTCCTGAAACCAGGAAGGCTTCGGTGGCACCAACCACTGTACTACAGATAAGAGGAAAGCCCGCTGCAGCGAATTCGTGCACCACTACTCCCCAGGGTTCTTTTCTACTTGGGAGAATAAATACACCACATTGTTCGATGATGCTTTCCATTTCGTGCGGCTGCAAAAATCCCAGATGGCGTATTCCTTCTGATTCAACACGACTGTCGAAACCTTCACCGGCACCCACACACCACAACTCCCATTCACTCGCGGTTTCTTTTCGAAATTCGATAAATGCAGTCCATAATTCGTTGATACCTTTAAAGTCGAGGTAACGGCCTACATACAGAAAACGCTTCGGGAAATTCTGAGACTTTTGTTGTTTGGATTTGTAAAACAGACCAGAAAAATGATCAACATCCGCGCTGTACATTCCTTCTTCAATTTTGTTTTCCGGGAATCCCAAATGCCGGGCAAAAGCTTTTTGAGATTTTCCCGGAACCCAGCAATGCGTGAATGTTTTCGAAAGAAATAATCGGGCAAAAATCACCCCCAGCCACTGTCGGCCCGTGCCTTTCCACGGATTGTCGAGAATCAGGACAACAGGAATTTTCTTTGAATAGGGCGCCGCCGATTTAACGTAAACTTTGTCTATCCAGCCGCTCACAATGATCAGTTCCGGTGCTATACCGGACATCATTTCTTTTAATGCCGGATAATCATAATCATTTCGACTATAAAACCGAATGGAATCATCGGCATTCAATTGAAAAGGCGCTTCTGGATTAATTGGCCAGTGTACAACATGTAGGTTTAATCCCGAACGGGCCGCACTGTTGAGACAGGCAACCGTATATCCGGCTAATTCGGTGTAGAGAACAAGTACAGTCCGCTTTTCCATGGTTTAAATATCAGCGTGTAATCCGGCAAAACGTCCGCCACCGATTGCACTAGTTTCTGGCTCCGGAATGCTTTCACTTTCGTTGCGCCTTAAAACTTCCTTGTTCTGCCCGAGGTACGTCAGAACAATAAAAAACAGAGATGTAAAGGGATTAAGCGACGCAGCAAGCCACGACTCGTAATAAGTTGAAAAAAGTATTGCAAAAACAACCGGAAGTGTATAGGCAGAAGTTTTGACGCCGATGAATATAATCCGAAGTAACCCCGCTATAAACAGAATCAATCCGATCAACCCCGTGTCCAACCACAAAGTGAGGTATGAATTATGCGCATTGCCCTGGTGCCCGAGGCGGCTCAGATAGTCATAATTAATCTGATAAATCATTTCGGTATACCCGAAGCCACCCCCGGCAAAAAATACATCGTCGATTTGTTGCCATGCAAATGCCCAGGCAACATCTCTACCTGAACCTTTGTGGAGGGTTTCTAAACGAAAATACTCTTCCATACCCAATGACCGGATTAACGAAGGCAACTGTGACATAAAATATTCAAATCCAGTAATCAAGGCAAGAAAACCCAAAATCGTTGCCCAGTTAGAAAAATATCTCAATCTACTGAAAACAAAAAATATAAACATAGCGAAAAGGGCAGTACGACTACCTGTCAAGAAAATACTCGCAGAGAACACCACAATAAAAATCCAAAGAAAACGGGAAAAATCATATTCATTCCTGAACCGACGCCAAATGAGATAACACAATGGAAACAAGATAACAAGGAAAGTACCCAAACCATTTGGGTTTCCCAAAAGACCATGGTACCTCCCGGCAATGGTCATTGCCGTAGGATTGAATAGATAAAACATCAATCCTATTCC
>CALDPJ010000073.1 GCA_937911795.1 uncultured Flavobacteriales bacterium
GATTTAAGGTATTTAGCAGCTTTGCGATTATGTATGGGAACTAGTCCGGTAATCTATTGATGGTATTCTGGGGTTGCCACCAACGGGACGTTTCCCAAGTAAATCCGGGAGTGAGACAAATTCAATGATCGGTGGTTTTTTATCTTTATCAAAAAAATGCCGGTCAACAAATACGCGTTGCTGCGATACCGAATCATCGACAGTTGTATCTCGAACAGGTACAAGCCATTTCCCACCAAAGAAGAATTGAGACAGGCCTGCGAAGATCACCTGTATGGCAGCCAGGGAGAAGTTATTTCAGAATCCACAATAGAAAAGGATATCTGGGCCATGCGCAACGAAACCGAACTGGGTTATAACGCTCCGATAGCGTATCATGCCGGCCACCGCGGATATTACTATACCGATCCGGAATACACGATAAAGGATATTGCATTGCACGATGAGGAGGTTGACGCGATTCGTTTCGCTGCTCAGGTTTTGTATCAATTCAAAGGAATCGAACCTTTCAACCAGTTCGAAAAAGCCATTGAAAAAATAATGAACAAGGTCTCTGTTCCGTACCTCGCCGGAGGAAAGGAAGATACCAGCGCCATTCAGTTCGAAGCTGCACCCGGTGATATGGGTTCAGAGCACCTCGGCACGCTGCTGGAAGCGATTCACAAACAGGTACAGGTAAGAATGAAATATCAGAAATTTACGGCAGACGTTGCCGGTGAATATGTACTGAATCCGTTGTTGTTGAAAGAGTACCGCAATCGCTGGTACCTGATTGCCTATCGTGCGGAGAGAAACAAGATTCAAAGTTTTGGTCTCGAAAGAATCCGTTCATTGGAGTTGACAGAAAATATTTTCACGCCTCCTGCCGATTTTGATCCGGACCATTATTTTTCCAAAAGCATTGGAATCACCGCGTCTGCCGATGCGAAGCCGGTAAAAGTCCGTTTTAAAACATCACCGGTAACAGCGCGGTACATCGAAACACAACCCGTACATCAGTCGCAAAAGCTGCTGAATGAAAATACTGAATGGTCGGAATTTGAAATAGAGGTATTGATCACTGAAGAACTGATTATGTATTTTCTCAGTCTCGGCGTTCATGTGCAGGTGATGGCCCCCGAATCTCTTGCTGCTGAAATTTCCCAACGATTGCAACAGGCTGCAGCGCTTTACGGGAAATAATTTCACCGGATTTTTTTTGAAAAAATTGCTACGTAAATACATTACGTAGTGGTGTCCGTGCTTTGGATAAAATTCAAAGCTCTATGAAAGATCTCGGACAAAAATTGTACACGGAACGCAGCTATAATTTTTCTCGCGTTGTTGTTCAGCACCTGATGTTTAAATGCACCGGAGATGAAGTTCTCCTGAATTGTAAAGTGATTTACAATGAATCCCGCTATACGGCAACCATTTGTGTTTCCTTCAGCCAGTTGAACGATTTGCTCCGCGCCAGCCCGGATGCGGAGCTGAGGCGCGAAATTTCTGCCCTTGTGGGGGAGGCTTTATCGATGAAGGACCAGAATAAAATGGAAACTTCATTTCAGATCAATCTTATGAAAATTTTCGAGCGCCCGTTACGGGTTCGGGGTTGTACTTATCACACCAAACTGGTGGTACTTCCGCTGGAGGAGTTGGTGGCTGATCCGGATCAGGCCTATGTTTTTGTAGTCAGGAAGATGACTTTCCAAAAGGCAATATGAAAAATTATTCCGGTACGTAAATCCACTACGTACCTCCACATGAATCTTTGTTTCGAACATTAAAAAACAGTTTTATGAAAACGCTATCAGAAGTAAAATCACACATCGATTCTTTTTCCCGGCCAAACGGATACAACAATCATGCGTGGAGGGCAGTGAAGAAGCTTGCTTTTCATGCCTGGGAATGCTATCTCGAAAACCGCAGTTTCCAACATTCAGCCAGTTTTTTGTGCCGCGAGTTTTACCTGATGGTGCGCAAAGAGGACGGAGAATATGTAATTCCGAACTGGAAGATGAAACATTTTTACGATCTTTAGTAATCACTTACAGTCGAAACAGAAATGTCTAAAACAGTAGTATTGGGTGCATCTCCGAATCCCAGCAGATATTCTTATCTGGCCGTTCAGCGCCTGAAGAATAAAGGACATGAAGTTATTCCTGTGGGATTGCGCGATGGTGAGATTGAAGGAATAGCGATTCAAACCGGACATCCGGCAATTGAAGATGTACACACTGTAACGCTGTATGTCGGAGCCCGCAACCAGCCGGCGATGTATGATTATCTGTTGTCCTTAAAACCCCAAAGAGTCATTTTCAATCCCGGCACGGAAAACCCGGAATTACAACGGAAATTACTGGAACAAGGGGTGCAGTTCACCGAAGCCTGCACCCTCGTTATGTTGTCTACCGGTGATTATTAAGCAACCGGATTTCTCAGCGAATAAATTTCACCGATCTCACGTTTTGGCCTTTGTTCATAAAAACGCCAACGTAAGCTCCTTCAGCTAAAGACGATAGATCTATATTCACACGATTCCCTGTTCCCTTTAAATTTTCCGAAAATTGTTGTTGGCCGGATGTGGTGAAGACCAGAAATTCATCACAGTTTTCAAATTCAAGGTTGAACTGACCGTTTCCGACCGGTGAAATTGCAAAAGAACCATCAGACTTGTTGTCGTCTACTCCCAATGTAGGGTCAATCACTTCAATTATCCCTTTCATACCCATGGCGGCATGCGGGACACAGATGTAATAATACGTCCCAACTTCGGTGAGCACAAACCAATTGTCTTCGGTAGGTGCGTTAAAGCCGATCCAGAATCCGCCGTTGCTGTTGGCTGTATTGTTGTTCCAATCGGTTTCGGAAACTTCGGTCATACTGTGGGTGCCGATGAAGTTGGCAACAATAGTGTCCCCTGCAAGAATTGTAATGTTGTTTGGACTAAAACTGGTACCTGAGGCAGTGATTACGTGCGATGTTTGTGCCAGTACAGAAATAGCACAACAGAAAGCAATAATTAAAGTAAAGATGTTTTTCATAGTGCAATGATTTGGTTAAAATCGATTTCAAATCATGACGCAATGAGGTAGAGATAGTTGTATTTGTTTGACTAACCAATCCTTAAAGTATATTCGGTTCTTCACGGCACATAACCTTCGATAAAGACCCTGACTGCTAAAACGATTCATAGAATTCAAGATGTGTATAAACTGCAAGAATTTATCGAACAAAATACTCCAGAAGGAATATGGGTGTGGACAACGTGTTTTAGGCTACCACTATGAGCCGAATCCAACTTTTTGGCCTCTGTTGTTCGAAAGACGTTTTGATTGAAGCGAAAGTGATAGCCATCCATATACTTGTTGAGGTTTGCTTTATGACAATATGAGTGTGTGCCTCGCATATTTACTTCGGCCTTGTTCTCCGTTTTTGAGGTGTTCTGTCGAAAGTTTGTTCTGAATTTTTCTGTTTTTTCGATTTCCGGCTTATCATATCGATTAAATGAGCTTTTCGTGAGCGATTTGTAATTGTTACGTTTTTGTTACGGTGCATTTACACAACGACCTAAGGAGAAATCTAATTTTGACGATGTTTTAA
>CALDPJ010000074.1 GCA_937911795.1 uncultured Flavobacteriales bacterium
AGAATGGCAGAATAAAAAACAATTCCGGCCAGAAACGCTCCGAAATCATTAAGATTCTTCTACCACAACAAATTCAATTCAGACTGTATTGTTCAATGTTTTAACAACAAATCTTTGCGCGTGAACAAGGGTATTATTCTATTTATTATTCAGAAGCCTCATCTTCTACCTGATTCAGTTCCCTTTTTTGCTGATATTTCTTACTCATACCAATAGCGATGAACGCTATTCCCACCGGCAGCAACGCATTTTGGTCGGTTGCCAATGATATTACCAGAAAAACAAGACCAATGATCAGAAATGGCATAACGGTAGAAAATTATATTGGAAATAGTAAAGATATAAAATCGGAGGGAAGGTTATTTTCCGATACAAAACTTCGAAAATATATTCCCAAGCAGATCATCGGTGGTTATATTCCCGGTTATTTCACCCAGGTGATGGAGCGCCTTTCGGATATCGGTCGCTAAAAAATCCCCGGTGATGTTGTTGTCCAACCCCTGCCGCACTTCATCCAGCGATTGCAAAGCCTGACTCAATGCCCGGTGATGCCGCGCATTGGTCACCACTACTTCACCACTTTCTATGGCTCCGGTATTGACGCTTTCCAGCAATTTGCTTTCCAGTTCGCCCAGATTTTCACGCGTTAAAGCCGAAAGGAAAATGACATTCGGAATACCTTCGAATTTCTCGCGAACCCCCTCACCTTTCGCCTTATCGATTTTATTCGCAACAACGAGCAACATTTTCTCGGTTCCTATTTCCTGTCTAAACTTATCTATAACCGCTTCGATTTCGTTCCGGTCGCTATCCACCGCGTCAACAAGATAAAGCACCACACTTGCCGAACGGGCTTTTTCGATGGCCTTTGCAATGCCCATGGTTTCAATCTCATCAGTGGTTTCCCGGATTCCAGCGGTGTCAATGAAACGGAAGCGCACCCCGCCAATGGTAATTTCATCTTCAATAACATCGCGCGTGGTGCCGGCTATTTCAGAGACAATTGCCCGGTTATCATTAAGCAGTGCATTCAGCAAAGTACTTTTGCCCTGGTTCGGAGCTCCGGTTATCGCCACCGGAACACCATTCTTCAACACATTTCCGGTTTCGAAAGAATCCACGAGCTTGCGCAGCATTTGACGGATTTCATCCACGAGCTTTTTCAGGTCATCGCGATCGGCAAATTCAACATCTTCCTCGCCGAAATCCAGCTCCAGTTCAATCATCGATGCAAAATGAATCAGGCGTTCACGGAGCGTATCAATTTCCTTCGAGAAACCACCGCGCATCTGGTGCATGGCCAGTTTATGCGCCGCCTTTCCCTGAGCAGCTATCAAATCTGCCACAGCTTCGGCCTGGCTGAGATCCATCTTCCCATTCAAAAATGCACGCATCGTAAACTCCCCCGGTTCAGCCAGGCGCGCACCGCTGTTCAACAATGCTTTTAGAATCTGTTCCTGAATGTAGGGCGATCCATGACACGAAATTTCTACGGTATCCTCTCCGGAGAACGACGCCGGACCATGAAAAACGGTTATTACGACTTCATCAATGACTTCACCCTGATAGTTCAGCTCACCATATTTGATAAAAGGTGCTTTATCCGATGTAAGTTTTTTCGAAAAAAGACCGTCTACCACAGCAATTGCCCCGGCTCCGGTGAGACGTATTACTCCTAACGCTCCAATTCCCGGAGGAGTCGACAGCGCACAAATGGTATCCTGGGTAACATGGTAATTCATTTCGGCAAAATTACTTGATTAATGAACATAGATTCCCGTCTTCCGACAGATCCGACACATTTAAAAATAAGATTGGATAACATCTGTTAAAACCATAATTTTGCCCGCCAAATAAAGATAACATGAGCGTTCTCGTCAACAAAGATTCAAAAGTAATTGTACAGGGTTTTACCGGTAGTGAAGGAACTTTCCACGCCGGACAAATGATTGAATATGGCACCAATGTCGTGGGTGGCGTAACACCGGGCAAAGGCGGACAAACGCACCTCGATCGTCCGGTTTTCAATACTGTTGACGATGCGGTGAAAGAAACCGGAGCCGATGTTACCATCATATTCGTTCCCCCGGCTTTTGCTGCCGACGCAATTATGGAAGCTGCTGAGGCAGGAATTAAAGTAATTGTTACCATTACAGAAGGTATTCCGGTGAACGACATGGTAAAAGTTCGACGTTATCTCGAAAACAAATCCTGCACGATGATCGGCCCGAACTGTCCGGGAGTGATTACCGCCGGAGAAGCTAAAGTGGGCATAATGCCAGGATTTGTATTTCAACCCGGTAAAATTGGTGTGGTTTCAAAATCAGGTACACTTACCTACGAAGCTGCCGACCAGATTGTAAAAGCCGGAATGGGCATTTCTACGGCGATAGGTATCGGAGGCGATCCGATTATCGGGACCACTACTCTACAAGCCGTTCAGTTGTTTATGAATGACCCCGAGACAGAGGGCATCGTGATGATTGGTGAGATTGGTGGTGAGCTTGAAGCACAGGCCGCTGCATGGATCAAAGAAAACGGAACCAAGCCGGTGGTCGGTTTTATTGCTGGTGAAACAGCACCAAAAGGCCGAACCATGGGTCACGCCGGTGCGATTGTAAGCGGCGAAAACGAATCTGCCGCTGCCAAGAAAAAAATCATGCGCGAGTGCGGAATCCATGTAGTAGATTCTCCTGCACACATCGGTCAGAAAATGGCTGAAGTGATGGGCGTGGTAGCCTGATCCCTTTTTTCTTTTTACATTTTCTTAGTCTGATTTCCACTCTTCCTCCTCAACGGAAGGAGTGATTCGCAAATAATTTGATCAATCGGATTATTGTATGCGCTGACGTTTTCCGCAGACTCACCACCTGATTCTATACGGCTGGTCTCTTCTGAAGAACGGCTACAAAATTGTATCTTCAATACGCATTGCATTCGCTAACTTTGGCGAACTGCGCGGCTCGAAAATACCGCCGGAAAAGCAATGTTGAAATGAAAATAGACAATCTCAAAACCACCAATAAGTTATTGTTGATACTTGCGCTGCCACTGGTTTTCTATGTGCTGATGGTGCTGTCGTTTATATTCATTCCGTTGGTGCTCGCAATTTTTATAGCGCTATTGTTCATGCCCATGATGCGGGCTTTTTCCCGCCGGAAAGTACCCAAGGCCATTTCGTTAATTGTGGTTTTACTGGTTATCACCTCTACCATATTCGTGAGCGTAAAGGTCATTCAGTTGTCCGGTAAAGAGTTTACGAATGATCAATCCGAGTTGTATCAAAAAATTGATCAGCGGATCGGAGATCGCGTAGTGCCTCTGGCCGAAAGTATGGGCATTGATACGAGATCCCATGAATCTACCATCAAGAGTATCTTCATGGATCAGAAGATCAACGACATCATCTACGAAAACTTCGGAGCCACATTCGGGCTGGTCCGAAAAACGGTGACCCTCATCCTGCTGACCATTTTCTTTCTGGTCCTCCTTTTGGCCGGCTCCCTTAACTTCAAGGATATTTTGCAGGAAACCATGTTCGAACACAACACCCGGGCAATCAAAACCTTCATGACCATCGAAAGAAGTATTGTAAAATTTCTGAAGGTGAAATTTCTGATGAGTTTCTTCACCGGTTTAGGCTTTTTTGTGGTCTGTCTGGTATTCGATATCAGCTTTCCCTTGTTCTGGGGATTATTGGCTTTCGCCATCAACTTTGTGCAAATGATCGGCTCAGTGATATCCACGGTGCTCGCCGGTTTGTGGGCATTGCTCGAACTCGAATCGCCCGGTTCGGCGCTCGGCGCCATTCTTTTGTTTACCTCTGTTCAGGTGGTGTTTGGGTCTATTCTGGAGCCGATTCTGATGGGTAAATCTTTCTCAATTAATATCGTGACCGTTCTCGTGATGCTCATGTTCTGGGGATTCCTGTGGGGGGTACCGGGATTGATTCTTTCCATTCCGATTACAGTTTTATTGAAAACGATTATGGAACAATTCTCCAATACGAGGTTGATCGCAAAACTGATGTCATAAAAAACCGGCACGAGACAGGAAATTTCCAGTTCAAGTGCCGGTCAAACGAAACAAACCACTAGTTACTCGCTTTCACGAATCTCCCGGTAAACAATTGATTACCGCCATTCATTTGAACAACATACACTCCGTTCGGTAATTCACTAACATTTACTGGTAACAGGTTCCGGGGCTGAATAGACTCATTTCGAACCATCTGTCCTGCCAGATTATAGATTTCTATTTTTCCGTGTTCCACTCCGTGAAAATTGTCGATCCACAACTGATCGGTGGCTGGATTCGGATACATTTTTAATACCGTATTTTCTGTTTCTTCGACACTCGTCGACTGCAGCGCAATCTGAATGGCCAGCTGTGCGTTGACCATTCCGTTGCCAAAAACGAGGTCATAGCCTGTGTCTCCCAAATCAAAACAAGTAGAATTAATGATATTTCTTATTTCTGAATTGGTCAGATTCGTATTAATCGATTTCATCAAACCTGCGAGTCCGGCCACATGAGGACACGCCATGGACGTCCCTTCAAAAGCTTCGTATTGATTGTCTGGAACGGTGGAAATAATGCCGTAACCGCTACTCATGTCTCCCCCCGGTGCGGTTACTTCCTGACCGGTTCCATAATTCGAATAGGTGGTTAAATAGAGCTGGCTACCATTTGTACCAATAGAACCAACCGCCATACATGCACTGTATCCGGCAGGATAAGAAATGGTAGATAATCCGTCATTTCCGCTGGCGGCTATGGGAAATTTTCCACTGTTCCATGCAAAATTGTACGCCTGTTCAGCCGCTGCACTGGGAGCTCCGCCACCAAGGCTGAGGTTAATGACCATTACACGATCGATCTGCGAGATGTCATAAATTGCATCAATAATAGCTGCATCACTGTAAGCACCGTTTTGGGTGAAGTAGGTGTTGTCTGTCACCTTTGCAAAATATACGGTATCGTTACACATACCAGCCATCCCAACACCATTATTGGAAGTGCCTGCCATTATTCCGGTGACATGGGTTCCATGCTTCTGCTCGTCAGAGTCCAGTGTTGGAGAGAAATCATCAAATCCATAGTCATACCCATACCACACCTGATCATACAAATCTTCGTGAAACCAATCCACGGCGTCATCCAGAACAGCCATAACATTCCAGCTGTTTGTTCCTGTGAATCCACCTGCCCAGGCTTCGTCGGCATAAATTGCATAGGGTCCCCACTGCTGGTTCCAGAGTGGATCATTCGGAACAATATTTCCGGTGTAGATAACCGATGGCTCCAGAAAGAGAATTCCGTTTATGCTCTTTGCCGCCTGAGCCATAGCTATCATATCTTCGGCCGTAGTGCCGGGTTTTTCGAAAACATAAAAGTTGGAGAGTTGAGGATGCATGCTCCTCCGCACCGAAGTTCCCAACTCAAATTGAGTCAGAAAAGCGGCAATTTCCGGATCAGCCGTAGAAATCCCAATTTCCAGTTCGAGCCAGATTCGTTCCGTATTCACATGCTCCCAGTATATAGGATTATCCGCATTTTCAAGAGCGTACCATCGAATAGGGCTATGGATTTGCTGATCGACAGGAATTAAGCGATCATTCACCTTGCCCGTCTGGTCAGGTCGGGCAAAAAATGGTTTTGCTTCTGAAGCATCAACCTCAGCGGGTGCAGACGAAGAAAGACCCTGAGCAGGTTTTTTCGGAACCGGCATCGGCGAATACTGAGCCTGAATACTCTGTCCGAAAAACATTCCGGCCAGAGCAATAACGTAGTACTTTTTCATTTCGGGATTTTTTAGCAAGGTTATAAGTTGATTGATCGTATTTATATCGATTAACACCCTTTCATGTGAACATCAGCGCCAACATTTTTTTTCCTGGAAATTTCATTTACTGATAGTGTTCACATTTCCATTTCCACTCCGATAAAAGAACAAGCACCGCAGAACTTCGGAAATACGGTTGAGGAATTGATAATGCAAAGGGATTTCGTTAATTTGGATATTTAACGACCCAACCACCTTGCAACCAATTCATCAACATGCGTCTTTCACCAACGAAGAACTCGTTTCAGGAATCGCTGAAAACGATCGGCAGGTGCTGAATTATATTTATCATAAAAATTTTCCTGCCGTGAAACAGTTTGTAATTCAAAATAGTGGTGAAGAGGCAGATGCCCGGGATATTTTTCAGGAGGCAATTATCGCCACCTGGATGAACATCCGGGATGGAAAATTCCAGGTGGTGAACGGAACTACTTTGGATGGATACCTGTGTCAGATTGCACGCAACAAATGGCTGGATCATCTCCGTTCTAAATCCACACGAAGTACCGTTCGGCTGGTAAATTCACCGGTGGATCACGCTACCGAATCCGACAGCGATGGTGGCCTAAACGAAGAAGAACGCATTGTCTATCTGCAGAGACTCTACAACAGTCTCGGTGTAAAATGTCAACAAATACTGAAGCTGTTTTACTTTAAGAAACAAAGTCTTCTGCAAATCAGCGAGTCGCTCAATCACGATCCGGAGACGTTGAGAACCATGAAGTATCGGTGCATGATGAAACTGCGGAAATTACATGGGGAAAATAAAGATTTCAAGCACAACCTATAAATGAACAATCACCCAGAAATATCCAGGGAACTACTCGAAAAAATTGAATCCTATCTGCTCAATCGGATGGATGAAGAGGAACGGATCGTGTTTGAAAACCAAATGACGCTTGATACTGAACTTTATTACGAAGTGCAACTTCAGAAAGAGTTAATCGACGCAATTCAACTGGGCGCTTTGCGGGAATCGCTGGAAGAAATCAAGTATCAGGAAAATAAGCGCGATGAAGAATCAATAGATACACAGCCTAACAGATACTGGTATGCCATGGCTGCAAGTGTTCTGGCCTTAGTAGCAATAACGGTATGGATGTTTAATAAAACAGACCCTCAGGAAAAAATCTTCGCTGAATACGTGGAATACGATCCTGGTTTACCCATACCTATGAGTACGTCTGCCAATTACAATTTCTTCGACGCCATGGTTGATTACAAGAATGAGATGTATGAAAAAGCCATCTCCAAATGGAGGGTACTGCTACTTGAAGATCCTGAAAATGATACGCTGAATTATTACATTGGATCGGCACATTTTGTATTGCAGGATTATGAACAGGCCATACCCTACTTCATAAAGGTTGCCGCACTCGAATCGCCTGAATTTCATGCAAAAAGTGAGTGGTATCTTGTTTTGTCCTGGATCAGGACCGGTCAATACAGAAAAATTGATTCTGTAGCCGGAATTTCACGTCACCCCTATTCTGATAAAATACGTCAGATCAACCAACAATTAATAGAGCAATAATGGTGATCAGATGGGCTTTTCTAATTGCGATATTTTTCTGTGCCGCGTTTGGTAATGCCCAATCTATAGAAGCCGACGAATACCATCAACGCGATAAGCGCATAAAGGAGTGGATGTCTGATGAAAATTATACTGAAGCCGCCCGGGAAGTAACCACACAAATCAATTATCTGAAATCTGTAGGGGCCATAGATTCGCTGTACAGATATGCTTATGATCTCGGCAGAAGTCACGGCAATGCTTA
>CALDPJ010000075.1 GCA_937911795.1 uncultured Flavobacteriales bacterium
GCGTGTCGGCTTTCGTAATTTACCAACGGGCTTTCCATATCAATAAAAAACAGCGGAAGGCCGGTGAAATAGAGTTTATATTCCATTTCATTTTTCAATAGGACATATTCTGTTCCGGCTTCCAACTGCTCTACGGCTGGTGTAAACACATAAATTTCATCTTCCAACTCAATGGAAGATGCACCTTCCTGATAAAGATAATTGAGCAATTCAACATCCTGATTGCATACAACCAGCCTCAATTCATGATCAATACCATAAAAATTTTCACCCAATTCGAGTGTTTGAGCCTGAGCACAACAGGTTAATACCATGCACAGCAACAATAGAGCATGTTGACGAAATGAAATCATTTTACTGTAATCAAGACTATTAAGTCTTGAGCGGGTTGAAATTAGGCCAAGTGGGCCGCCGCGAATTTAGTGAATCTATTGAGCTTTTGCAGAATAAGAAGAAATTCCCCCCGGAATGGCACTAATTAGTTTTTGGGTGTATTCCGAATTCGGGTGGTTGTATATCTCGTCGGCATTGCCCATTTCTTCAATTTTTCCCTTGTTCATCACGACCATTCTGTCGCTCATAAATTTCACCACCGAAAGGTCGTGTGAAATAAATATGTACGTGAAATTGAATTCCTTTTTCAGGTCGTTCAGCAAATTCAGCACCTGCGCCTGAACCGACACATCGAGAGCTGAAACAGATTCATCGCAGATAATAAACTCCGGATTGAGCGTCAGCGTTCTGGCAATAACAATACGCTGTCGCTGACCACCAGAAAATTCGTGCGGATAGCGCCTGAAATGATCGGGCTGTAAATTCACCTTCTCCAGTAATTCCATCACCTTTTCGCGCCGTTGTCTGTTATTGGACAAAATTCCATGCACCTGCATCGGTTCCATCAGCGCTTCACCAACTGTAAGGCGTGGATTGAGGGATGAGTACGGATCCTGAAAAATAATCTGGATGTGTTTCCTCAGTGGCCGCATCTCAGCCGATGAAAATCCGCTGATATTTTTACCCCGGTACCAGATTTCACCCGCTGTTGGTTGCACAAGCTTTAAAATGGTCCGACCCAAAGTCGTTTTCCCACAACCGGATTCTCCAACCAATCCGAGTGTTTCACCGGGATAAACATCAAAAGAAACGTCGTCCACCGCTTTCATGTGATCTACCGTTCGGTTGAACAGACCCTTCTTTATCGGAAACCATTTTTTTAAGCCTTTGACGCTGACGATCGGTTCCTGCGCATACAACCGTTCGTGGTGTTGCCTGATTTCAGCCGGTGTAAATTCCAGATCGCGCTGAACCCGTGCAACCGACAACTCCTCTTTGGAAGCAGCAGTCTGTTGAAGGAAATCTGAAATCACCGGAAGTTTTTTTAATCGCTTATCGAGGGGTGGGCGGCATGCCAGCAATCCTTTTGTGTACGGATGTTGAGGATTGTTGAACAGATCTCTTACCAGTCCCTCTTCCACTACCTTTCCGCGATACATCACCACAACCCGCTCGGCTATTTCTGCCACTACTCCCAGATCGTGGGTGATGAAAATCACAGACATATTGCGCTTTTTCTGCAAATCTCGCAGCAGCTCCAGAATGGTTTTCTGCACCGTAACATCGAGCGCCGTAGTGGGTTCATCGGCAATCAAAACCGAAGGTTGACAAGACAATGCCATGGCAATCATCACCCGTTGTTTCTGTCCGCCGGAAATTTCATGCGGATAGGCTTCGTACATCGCCTCAGGCCTGGGAAGCAACACTTCTTTGAAAATTTCAATCGTTTTTTCGCGTGCTACTTTTTTGGAAACCCGCTGATGCAATACTATCGCTTCGCTTACCTGATGGCCGCATTTCATCACCGGGTTTAACGAGGTCATCGGCTCCTGAAAGATCATAGCAATGTCATTGCCGCGGTAGTGGCGCATTTCATTCTCAGGGAGTTTCAGTAAATCAACCACCTCGCCACGACCGGAATACAATATTTCTCCCTGAGTAATTTTTCCCGGTGGATCAGGAATCAGACGCATTGAAGCCAGGCTGGTAACACTTTTTCCGGAACCCGATTCACCCACTACTCCCACAATTTCACCGGGAGCCAGTTTGATGTCGACACCATCCACAGCAATCATTTCCACCCCTTCGGAACGAAACGTTACCTGCAGGTTTTTTATGTGTAATAGTGGCTGAATATCAGTCATTAATGCGTGAATCTTTGTTGTTCGATTATATTCAATGATAGCTTGGGTCTTTGAAATTCTGCACTCTCATCACGCAGCGTAATTTCCAGTACTTGACCGTGATCCCTGACCTCCCAGAATGCGAAAGATGATTGCGCGATGGGCGCACCATACCGCTCCGAAAGTCTTGAATGGAAGGATTCGAATAATTTGATCGTTTCTTTTTCTGTGTTCAGAAGCACTTCTACCTGAATTTCGGATAGCCTGTTGTTCTCGAAAAAATAAGATACGTCGAAATGTGCGCTGTCACTGGAAGAAAAGGGAATGGAATACTGTAGTTGACTTTGATTTCTTTTGAACAGGTATTCGTTATCGCGGGAAACCACTTCATCCAACGGATCACCGATAGAATTTCCCCTGAAATGTCCGGAGTTGCCGAAGATGTGGTCGGTCAATACTTCAGATTTCGATGGTTTTGGAACATCCGTTGTCTGGCAGGAGGCAACTGTTACAAGTAGCAGCAGAAAAGGGGATAACGTAAATAAGCGTTGAAACATGTTACGGATATGAAGGTGGCTAAAGGTAGAAAAGCCACTTAAGCCATCAAACTACAACCACGTTTTTTTCGCTGACGTGCGCTTCTCCTTTCATGCTGAACATGAGTTGCGCCACGGCAACTACATCTTTCTCACAATAACGCACAATTTTCGGAAGGTCTTTTTCTTCATAATAAACGCGTGCAACATCGGCCCCGCTGATGTCATCCTTGGGAGATGGAATTCCAAAAATGTGCGCCAGCAGATTGAGCGAAGTGTAGTGCTTGTAATCGCCGAATTTCCACAACTCCATGGTGTCGAGGTGTTGTACTTCCCATGGTTTTTTTCCCGCCAGGTTGAGCATTTCCGGAAGTTTTATGCCATTGATCAGCATTCTTCGACACATAAACGGAATATCGAATTCCTTAATGTTGTGTCCGCAGAGGAAATAGCTCGAGGCAGGAAAGCGATCATTTAGCAGTCCGCAAAACGACTCCAGCAGAGCCTGTTCATCATCATCTGCAAAAGAAGTGATCCGAAGCATTTTATCTCCTGCGCTTTGGTGCACATAGCCCATCGATATACAAATGATTTTTCCGAATTCGGCGTATACTCCGGCCCGTTCGTACACACCTGCGGCATCTGTTTCTTCGCGCTGCTGAATGAACCTGGTTTTGTCACTCCACAGCGATTGCATTTCGGGGCTCATTTCATCGAAGCGATAACTTGCGGGAACCGTTTCGATATCGATAAAGAGAATGTTTTCTGAGGGGATTTTGTAAAGCATAAGTCGGTGAATTAGAGCCTAAAGATGTAGAAATACATCAAATTATCAAAACGCCCTTCTGATTCACAACCGGAACCGCCGTAAGATTTTCCTCCTTGATGCTATCGGGTACAAAAAGATATTTTTTATCGTACATCACCCCGTCGAGGTAAAAACTCACCCAATACTGATTGGTCAGTCCAAGCAGATCATCGGGAATGAGTTCTACTTTCCGGAAGGAATTGGGCTCAAGTACATCCAGGAAATGCCGCAGTTGTGAGGTCTTGACCTTTTCATCCTCTTTTACGCCGTAACCGCGTGAACTGACGATTACTCCTTCAATAGTGATAGGCTTCATGTTGATCAGATAACTGAACCATTCGGTCTGGTTGAGCTCATTTATTTCTGGCACAATGGCCATGGCTATGTCTTCAACTTCGGGAGGATGGATGTCACTCATCATGGCAGTAGACTTTTTGCAATTTCAATGTATTTGTATGTATCCGCTGGCAGTCCGTTTTTCCGGTCGGCGCTTCGGTTGTGGCCCGTGCGGACAATTACCAAATCAAGGTCGGGAACAACAATAATATATTGTCCGAGCATTCCCTGAGCCTGAAAAAATGGTTTTCCTTCGAAATCACCGAGCCACCACTGATACCCGTAGTGCATTACAGGTTCACCGTTGCTGTCAGGAATCATCACCGGGGTAATGGATTCCTGCACAAACCATTCGGGCACTAGTTCCTGACCATTCCACTCACCGCCGTTTTTATACAACATTCCCAAGCGGGCAAGATCGCGCGTGATGGCATAAAAACAGCACGAAGATCGTTCAATACCATCCTTTGCATCCACGGTCCACCAGGCATCAGACTCTGCCCCGATTTTCTGCCAGATATTTTCAGAGAAGAAGTGCGAAAGCCTCTTTCCACTGACTGATTCTACAATCAAGGCCAGCAAAACCGTATTTCCTCCGGCATAAAACCATTCTTCACCGGGCTTATTTACGGGTTCAAAAGCAAGGGTGTTTTCGCGAAGGTTGTCTCCGTAATAAACCTTTGCCTGATATCCGAAGGGATTTTTATAATCTTCATCAAACCCGATTCCCGAGCTCATTTGCAACAAATGCCGGATGGTAATATCGTCGTATCCTTTCTCTGCCAGTTCAGGAATGTATTTCGCCGCAGGTTCTTCCAGTGAGATGAGATCTTGCCGCAGCAATACACCGATACTCATACTCACGAGCGATTTTGCCGAGGAGAATGTATTCGGTGTAAAAGTCTGGTCATAATCACCGAAATAATGCTCGGCCAGAACCGAATCTCGGTGCATTACCAGAAATGTTGCAGTTTCCATAGAATCGAGCCATTGAACATCCGCATCCGGCAGCGCGGATTTATTGGAGTGCAAAGGCAGTGGTTTTCCAGGAGCTGCGGCTACCCTGTGGTGGGTAAAGTGATTAAAGTCGTCAATAGACGGTCCTTTTTGTCCGATCAGATATGTTTTTTGTACCGCTTGCAGCACGTGGAAGTTACCCGTAAAATAAAGCGCAGCAACAGCGATTCCGATAAGAATCAGTAGAAAAAGGAGTAGTTTTTTCACAGCGAGGGATTATGAGAGCATTGCCCAGTTCCAGCCAAAGATATCGGAAAGATGTTGTTTGAGGACATTTTTTACCGCTTCGATATCCTGCTTTTCTCCCAGTTCTTTCTCCATACTCGTCACTGCTTTGTCGTCGATACCACATGGAATAATGTGATTGAAATACCCGAGATCGGTGTTGACATTAAAAGCAAAACCGTGCATGGTGACCCAGCGGCTGCACTTTACGCCGAGGGCACAAATTTTTCTCGCTTTTACCGGATCGTGTGGGTCGAGCCAGACTCCGGTAAAGCCTTCCAGCCGATCACTCTCAATGCCATAATCTTTTAATGTAAGGATTACTGCTTCTTCGAGCGAACGCAGGTAACGATGAATATCGGAGAAGAAATGATCCAGATCCAGAATCGGGTAACCAACTATTTGTCCGGGGCCGTGATAGGTGATGTCACCCCCGCGGTTGATGGGATAATAGCTCGCCGCATTTTTCTTCAGGCCCTCGGAATCGAGCAACAGATTTTTTTCGTCTCCGCTTTTTCCGAGGGTAAAAACATGGGGGTGTTCACAAAACAACAGATAATTTCGGGTGCGCTGTTCCGATTGAGGATCTTTCCTGTTCAGAATTTTCTGATCAACCGTCTGCTTAAACAACTGCTCCTGATAATCCCAGGCGGTTTTGTAATCCATCTCGCCCAGGTCTTCGAAAATCACTTCGGGTTTCAATGCCGTGCGAGTTCGCTTTTTAAATGGGTAATAACATTTACTTCCACCGGATCGACTCCGCGCTTTTCGGACAGGTACAACGACAGCCAGTCGCCCACGGCAATCAGATAGTACATTCGCTCCAGTTGGTTGTCACCAACAGCTTCGACTTCTTCTACCACATCGGTTTGTTTGGCGATGAGATCGCGGCTCAGGTCCAGTCGCACCGCACTGCGCGGATGATCGTCGCTGCTGCGTAAAATTACCACTCCCATTCGGTTGTCTCCTCCGGCCCAGCCCACGAGTTCGTTGTGGTTCATCTCCGGAAATACATGGTGCCAGCACAACATTTTTGCATTTTCATTGATCTGCTGCCGCCAGCGAACCGCCACTGCAGACAAGCCTTCGGCGCTGTACAACACCGGGATCCGGCCCGAAAGTTTCTCCGCCAGATCGCGTGCAATGCTTTTAATTTCTTCCTGCTTTTCTTTCAGGTGATCGGCTATTTTCAAAAACTCATTGGCATTCCACTGCGCAACGCCGCACACGCCCAACAGCGCAAACAGAGCCACCGAACTGTGTCCGAAAGCTGCGCGCGGAGGAAATCCTCCGGGGAGTTCAACCAACGGGAGGTTCTCGTCCTGAGCCATTTTTAATAATTTTCCGGCGGAAGTGATCACAGCCAGTTGCGCGCCTTGTTTTTTAGCCTGTTCTGCCGCGGCAATCGTTTCCTCGGTGTTTCCGGAATATGAACAAGCAATTACGAGTGTTTTTTCATTCACCCAGGCGGGCACTTCATAATTTTTATTCACCACAATCGGGACTTTTGCAGAAGGTGCCAGCGTTTCTGCAATCAAAGATCCTCCGATGCCCGAACCACCCAATCCGGTGATTAAGATATGATCAAAAGGGCGCAGGTCCGGTTTTCCCAGATTGCGGTGCTGCGCGATGCTTTCCTCCATGTCTTCGGGAAAGTGAGCAATAAGTTTTTCCATTTGTTCGAACATAGCGTTTTTTTTGGGTCGTCTAAGATACAAAATTAAGCAGCGCAACCTGAAGCCTTATAAACGGCAACTCCTATCTTTGCGGCAAAATGAACAGCTCTATGGCTCGTCAACTTTCAGAACAGGAAATTATCCGCCGCGAGGCACTTGCTACTCTTAAAAGCAGAGGAGTAGATGCTTACCCGGCACATGAGGTAGAAGTTAATGCATATTCTACCGAACTCCGGGAGCATTACGAAGAAGGGAAGAAGGTGAAAATGGCCGGACGGCTGATGAGCCGAAGGATTATGGGCAAGGCTTCGTTTGCCCAGCTGCGCGATGGTCGTGGAGATATTCAGATCTACATCACCCGCGATGATCTTTGCCCCGGAGAAGATAAATCCGAATACAACGAAGTATTCAAAAAGCTACTTGATTACGGAGATTTTATTGCAATTGAGGGTTACTTATTTAAAACTCAGGTGGGAGAGATTACTGTTCATGTAGAGCAGCTGAAACTGATCAGCAAAGCATTGAAGCCGCTGCCAGTGGTGAAAAGCGATGCCGAAGGAAATACGTTCGATGCGTTCAACGATCCTGAAATGCGCTACCGGCAACGGTATGTCGATTTGATCGTAAATCCCAAAGTGCGCAACATCTTTAAAACCCGATCGAAAGTGTTTTCGGTGATGCGCAATTTCTTTGATGAAGCCGGATATGTTGAGGTGGAAACGCCGGTGTTGCAACCCATTCCGGGAGGTGCAAATGCCCGTCCGTTCATCACCCATCACAATGCACTGGATATGCCGCTGTATTTGCGAATTGCCAACGAGCTGTACCTGAAGAGATTGATAGTCGGCGG